>CAXBNO010000115.1:0-8191 GCA_963976775.1 uncultured Kordiimonadales bacterium | reverse complement strand
TTCGTGACGGGTGTCGAACTGCCCATCGATGGCGGCTTCCTGGCCCGCTGAGATGGAACAGGTGGCGACAGCGGCGGTCGCGCGGGATTTCAATCTCTACAAGCTGACACCTGCGTTCCTGGAAGACCCGTTTCCGGTCTATCACGCGCTGCGCCACCACAGCCCTGTCCACCGGATGCCGGACGGCTCCGTCTTCCTCAGCCGCTACGCGGATGTGCTGGAGGTCTATCGGGACCGTCGCATGTCATCCGACAAGACGAAGGAGTTCGGACCGAAGTTCGGTGATGGCGGTCTGTATCGCCATCACACCACCAGTCTCGTCTTCAATGATCCGCCGCTGCATACCCGCGTCCGCAAACTGCTGGCCGAGGCCTTCACGCCCCGCGCCATGCGCCAGATGGAGCCATCCATCGGGCGCATGGTCGATGGCTTTCTGGACGACGCGGCGGAGCGGGAGCAGGTTGACCTGATCGGCGACTTCGCGTTCGCGCTGCCGGTCGGGGTGATCTGCGACATGCTGGGGGTGCCGGTGGCTGACCGCGACCGGTTGCGCGACTGGGCGGTGACGATCCTGGGGGCGCTGGAACCGGTCATCAGTGACGATCACCTGCACCGCGGCAACGCCGCCGTGGAGGGGTTCTCGGCCTATCTGAAAGACCTGATCGACGAACGGCGCAAGGCCCTGCGCGATGATGACATCCTCTCCCGCCTGATCATGGGGGAGGTCGAGCTGATCCAGAACTGCATCTTCCTGCTGAACGCCGGACACGAGACCACGACCAATCTGATCGGCAACGGCATCGCCGCCTTGCTGGCCTTTCCCGGGGAACTGCAGCGTCTGCGCGACAATCCCGGGATGATGGACAGTGCGATCGAGGAATTCCTGCGCTTCGAGAGTTCGAACCAGCTTGGCAATCGGCGGGTGACAGTTGAAACACGCATCGGCGATGCGGTCCTGTCGCCAGGCACGGTCATCCATCTCGGCATCGGCGCCGCCAATCGCGATCCTGCGATGTTCCATGATCCGGACAGGCTGGACATTACCCGCAGCCCGAACCGCCATCTCGCCTTCGGCTGGGGGGCGCATGTCTGCATGGGCAACACGCTGGCGCGGATGGAGGGGCGGATCGCGATCCGTGGCCTGCTGGACCGCTTCGCGACCATCGAACCCGACGGCCCGTCAGCGCGAACCGGTCGGGCACGATTCCGCGGTTTCAGGACATTCCCTGTGAGGCTGCGGCAGAACTGAGCCGGTCAGGGTTGCGGGTCTGTGGTTTGAATCTGTTTTTCGAACGAAACGGAAATATTGGCGAATCTTTCGGAAACGCGTTTCGAATCAAATCCGCGATTCAACCGATACGATCCGAATCCCGACGCGCCACGATTGCCACTGATCGATTGGCGCGACCAGAGGCACGGGGGAGGGAGTGGCGACGCGTCAGGATCGGTTCTTCGGGTTGGGGATCAGGCGCCCTTTGCATTGTGGCGGCTGTGGATCAGATTGCCGAACCAGTTGCGAACATCATGGTAGCCGCTGATCAGCAGGTTCGAGATCATCGCTGAGCGCGCTGCACGAGCCTGAAGGATCAGGTTCTGGATCTCGACAGCTTCAAGCTTTCGCGCTGTGCTTTCGCCATGCGCATTCCGGGGAGACATCGGAAACTCCGTTTTCTGGACTGGCACCGGTGGGATCATCGTGATGACGCCGTATGCTGCAGTGCAATATAAGTGGCGCTCGCCCGCATGGAACCAGTACAGGTGTTGTGCTGCATTGCACAAATTGCAGGGCTTGATGTGCATGAAGGGCACGCTGGAACATTTGGTTACCGATTGCGGATGGCAAGGTCGGGGGCGTGGGCTATTCTGCGCGCATGGAATTTCTGCATGGACATGTTCGACAGGACAATGCGTCGGGCGATCTGCCGCCGCTTGACCGGGTATCACTGGAGTTCAAGGACGTTGAGTGGGAACGCAGCTACAAGGCTGCGATGCGGGACGGCAATCTGGAGCAGGTACGCCGGGCCTTTCTGATCGGGATGGCACTCAATACGGTGTTCGCGCCTGTGGATTTCTTCGGACTCTGGCAGAACGCCGAACTGCTCGGTCTGTTGCGGCTGTTCGTGCTCAACGGGCTGCTGATGGTTTGCTACGCGCTCAGCTATCTTGACTACTGGCGGACGCGCTGGCCCGGACTGATCATGATCGCCGCCGTCGAGGTGTGCGTCTTCCAGGCCCTTTCCAATGTCTTCGGCGGGCACCCGCTGCCGGTGGATTCCGGTTTCATCCTGATGATCTTCATCATCTATTCCCTGTTTCCGCTGTTCTATATCCAGGCTGTGACCTCGGCATCCGTCTGCACGGTGCTGTTCCTCGCGATTACCTTTCCCTTCTCGCTGGAAGGCACGGATCCGACCCGGGTGGTGTCGAGCGCGATGCTGATCATCTCGGCCAATATCGTCGGGCTGTTTGCCGCCCGGCGGCTGGAACTGTTGCGCCGCAGGGCCTTTGCCCGCTCCGTCATCATCGATCAGGAGCGCAACAAGGCCCGGGAACTGCTGGACCGCATCCTGCCCGCGACGGTGGCGCAACGGCTGCGGGAAGGCAACGGACATACCACCGAGCGGTTGCCGGACGTGGCAGTGCTGTTCGCCGACCTGCAGGATTTCACCACACTGGCGGCATCCTGCGAGCCTGAGGAGACGCTTACCCTGCTTTCCGACGTGTTCGAGAAGTTCGATACCCTGGTGGCGCAGCACGGTGTGGAGAAGATCAAGACCATCGGCGATGCCTACATGGTTGCCTCCGGTGCCCCTCCGGGCTCTATGTCCAACATCCGCAACATCGCGGCACTGGCCTGCGACATGGTTGGTGCGGTGGAGGGCATGACCCGACCCGATGGCACGCCGCTGGGCATCCGTATCGGCATTTCCAGTGGTCCGATCATCGCCGGTGTCGTGGGCGACAGCCGCTTTCTCTACGACCTCTGGGGCGATCCGGTGAACACGGCCTCGCGCATGGAGACCACCGGCGAATGCGGTCGGATCCAGGTGACCGAGGACGTCGTGACGGCGCTGGGCGACACCTACCGGTTCGAACCGCGCGGTGAGATCGAGATCAAGGGCAAGGGCATGATGCAGACCTGGTGGATGACGCCTTCCCCGGAACCTGTCGGCGAGACTGCGGTTGCGGCGGAGTAGTCGGTCCGTGACGGTTCACTGCCGCACCCCGTTCAACTGACCCCATCTCACCCGCGACCACAGGCGTTCGTGAAGCATGTAGGTCAGCGTGCCGGTGGCCGCGCCGATGATCGCGACGATACCGCCATCCGCCAGTGATCCGGTCACGGCGTAGGTGATGCCGCACATCGCCAGCAGACCGGATGTCTGCCAGGTCGCGGTCTTCGCCAGGGTGCGCAGGTTGGTGTCCATTTCGAATGTGCCTCCGCGTTTGATGGTTTCAGCGTCGGTATAGGCGATTGACCAATGTGTGGGAATTCTGTGAATTCCATTGAAAAAATCATGATTATTGATAAAAAACTCCAATGCATGATTTATTCGACAAGCGTGAGCGTTCCGAGATTTTCCAGGCCCGGCTTGCGGAAGGCATGAAGCGTTCAGCGATGAACCGGAGTGAACTGGCACGCCGGACCGGTGCCGACCGTTCCACCGTTGCCCAATTGCTCTCTGACGATGTGGGGCGTCTGCCCAATGCCCATCTGGCGGCCTGCTGCGCCCAGGTGCTGGGCGTCAGCGCTGACTGGCTGCTTGGCCTGACCGACCGGCCTGAGCGACCCGGCGACGTGATTGCGGCGGCTGTCTCGGTGACCCAGGCGGCGCGCGCGGCGTGGGATGACGAGCTGCTGGAATGGCATCGCGAGGCCGCCGGCTACAAGATCCGCCATGTGCCCGCGACCCTGCCCGACATGCTGAAGACCGAAGATACCCTGCGCTGGGAGTATGACCGCACGCTGGGCAAGACTGCGGAGCAGGCCATCGGGGCGATGCAGGATCGGCTGGCACTGATGCGGCAGAACCAGTCGGACTTCGAACTGGCCGTCTCGCTGGGCGAACTGCACGCCTTCGCAGCCGGGCAGGGCTATTATCGGGGACTGTCCGCCGATGTCCGGCGCAATCAACTGACCAGCATGGCAGCGTCGGCACGGGACTTCTTTCCGTCGCTCCGGCTGTTCCTGTTCGATTCCCGGCGGGTCTTCTCCGCACCGATCTCGGTCTTCGGGCCGCTTGTCGGTGTGGTCTACATCGGCCGATTCTACCTGGCGTTCCGGTCCCGGGACCGGGTGAGGATGCTGACCGAACAGTTCGATGCGCTGGTGCGGGAGGCGGAGGTGGACGCACGCGACGCCGGGGACTGGCTGCAGGAACTGGCAGCAACCGTCTGACCAGCGTTCGGATCTCGACGCGCCAAGGATTCCGTTTTCCCGCGCACTGGCTTATGTTGCCGTCGTGGACGCGAATTTCGGGAGAGGTGGCATGATCAACCGTGTCAGGCTGGGCGTGAATATCGACCATGTGGCGACGATCCGGAATGCCCGTGGGGGCGGCCATCCGGACCCGGTGCGCGCCGCACGACAGGCTGCGGAGGCCGGCGCGGACGGCATCACCGCGCATCTGCGCGAAGACCGGCGCCATATCTCGGACAATGACATCGACCGGCTGGCGGCGGAGATCAATGTGCCGCTGAATCTGGAAATGGCCGCAACGGACGAAATGCTGGCCATCGCGCTGCGCCACAAGCCGCATGCCGCCTGCATCGTGCCGGAGAAGCGGGAGGAGCGCACCACCGAGGGCGGGCTGGATGTGGCCGCCAGGCACCGCGAGCTTGCGCCATTGGTGAAGCAGCTCTCCGATGCGGGAATCCGCGTCTCCCTGTTCATCGAGCCTTCGCCGGTGCAACTGCATGTGGCCACGGCGCTGGGTGCGCCGGTGGTCGAGCTTCATGTCGGTGCCTATTGCGACAGCGAGGGCGAGGAGCGTGCCGCTCACCTGCAGCGGATCAGGGAAGCGGCGGCCCATGGAGCCTCCATGGGACTGGAGATCCATGCCGGACACGGGCTGACCTTCGATACCGTGGGCGATATCGCGGCGATCCCGGAGATCGTGGAACTGAACATCGGACACTTCCTGATGGGGGAGGCCATTTTCTCCGGCCTGCCCTCCGCCATCACCCGGATGCGCAGCCTGATCGACAAGGCGCGTGCGGAAGCACTCGGGCAGGCCAGTGCCTGAGCCACGGCAATCACGGGCATGATTGTCGGACTTGGCATCGACCTTTGTGACACGCGGCGGATCGAAGGCGCGCTTGACCGCTTTGGCCAGCGGTTCCTTGACCGCTGCTTCTCCCCCGAGGAGCAGTCGGTCAACGAGGGGCGGGCCGACCGTGCCGCGCGCTATGCCCGTCGCTATGCCGCGAAGGAGGCCTTCGCCAAGGCCGTCGGAACCGGTATCGGCGAACATGCCTTCCTCACCGAGATCGAAGTCGTGTCAGCTCCCAACGGCAAGCCGTCCCTGCGCCTGTCCGGTGCCGCCGCGCGCACGATGCAGACGCTGGCGCCGGAGGGGCATCATGTCGTCGCGCATCTCTCGATGACGGATGAAGCACCCTATGCGCTGGCACAGGTCATTCTGGAGGCCCGGATCGGTTGACAGCGGCAGGGTGTTTGGGGTCTATCTCGCGGCTGCGTTCAACGCGCTGAAACAGACTGCGCCGCCCGGTCGGGCATCCCAGCATCCACAGACGACAAGAGAGACGGAATGGCGTCGAAATCCAAGGGCGGCATTGGTGAGACGATCAAGACCGTTGTCTATGCGGTGCTGATCGCGCTGGTTATCCGCACGGTGGCTTTCGAGCCGTTCAACATTCCGTCGCGCAGCATGGTCCCGACCCTGCTGGTGGGCGACTTCCTGTTCGTCTCCAAGTACAGCTATGGCTACAGCAGGCATTCGCTGCCGTTCAGTCCGGACCTGTTTTCCGGTCGCATCTTCGGCAGTGACCCGGAACGTGGTGACGTGATCGTCTTCAAGACGCCGCGTGACAATGACACCGACTACATCAAGCGTCTGATCGGGCTTCCCGGTGACCGCATCCAGATGCGGCAGGGGGTGCTGCATATCAATGACAGCCCGGTGAAACGCCAGCGTGTCGAGGATTTTGCCTATCACGACGAGTATGGCCGCACGAGCTTCGTGTCCCAGTTCCAGGAAACCCTGCCCAACGGCCGGAGCTATCGCACGCTGGATCTGCGTCCCACGGGTCGCGATGACAACACGCAGGTCTATACCGTGCCGCCCGGACACCTGTTCATGATGGGCGACAACCGCGACAATTCCAGCGACAGCCGTGTGCCGATCAGTGCCGGCGGTGTCGGTTTCGTGCCGATGGAGAATCTGGTGGGGCGCGCGGAAATCCTGTTCTTCAGCATTGATACCGACTTCCGCTGGTACGAGGTCTGGAAGCTGGTGGGCAACATCCGCTACGGTCGCCTCGGCGACTCACTGGAGTGATCCCTTGAGCGACGACGCATCGGGACAGGAGAACCTGCAGACGATCCTTGGTCACAGCTTCCGCAATCCTGATCTGCTCTCCCTGGCCCTGACACATCCGTCAGCGCTGGCCAAGGGTCGCAAGGGGCGCGGTGACTATGAGCGTCTGGAATTCGTCGGTGACCGTGTTCTCGGCCTCGTGATCTCCGAATGGCTCTACGAATTCTACCGCCAGGCGGACGTGGGCCGCATCGCCAGCCGCTACAACGAACTGGTGCGGCGCGAAACCCTGGCAGAGGTGGCGCTGGAGATCGGGCTGGACAAGTGCCTGATCATGGCTGCCTCGGAACGTGGCACCGGTGGGGCCAGCAAGCCCGCGATCCTGGCTGACGCCTGCGAGGCGGTGATTGCAGCGCTGTATCTGGAGGGCGGGCTGGATGCGGCACGGGATTTCGTGCGGCGTTTGTGGCACGATCGCGTGGCGGGCCTGAAGCAGGCCCCACGCGATCCGAAGACGGAGATCCAGGAGCTGGCTCACGCCAGGGGTGTCGAGCCGCCGAAATACACCGTGCTTGCGACGGACGGCCCGGATCATGCCCCGATGTTCACCATCGAGGCGGCATGTGACCTCGGCACGGCGACAGCGCAGGGGCCATCGAAGAAGGAGGCGGAGCGGAGCGCCGCACGCGAGCTTCTGAAACAATTGCAGGGAACCTGACAGTGGCGAACAATCCGGCGGCGGACGAAGACAGGACAAGGGCAGGCTTCGTGGCGCTGGTGGGCGCGCCGAACGCCGGAAAGTCGACACTGCTGAACCAGTTGGTGGGGCAGAAGGTCTCCATCGTTTCGCCGAAGGTGCAGACAACCCGCGCCCGGGTCGTCGGGATTGTGATGGAGGGGGTGAGCCAGATCATCCTGGTCGATACCCCGGGCATCTTCGCGCCGAAGCGCAAGCTGGAGCAGGCGATGGTGGACGCGGCCTGGGCCGGTCAGGAAGAGGCAGACCGCACCCTGTTGCTGATCGATGCCGAACGCGGCATGGGCGAGGACACCGACAGGATCCTGAAGCGGTTGGGGCAGGCCGGAAAGAAGGTCTGGGTGGCACTGAACAAGATCGATCAGGTGCGCAAGGATGCCCTGCTGGCGCTGGCGGCGCAGCTTGGCGATGTCGAATGCATCGACCGGATATTCATGATCTCCGCCCTCAACGGCGACGGAGTGAGCGACGTGCGCGCCGCGATGGCGGCATCGGTCCCGGAAAGCCCGTGGCTCTACCCGGAGGATCAGGTGTCGGAGATGCCGAGCCGCCTGCTGGCCGCCGAGATCACGCGGGAAAAGCTGTTCCTGCGACTGCATCAGGAACTGCCCTATTCCCTGACCGTCGAGACCGAGAAATGGACGGAGCGGAAGGACGGGTCCGTCCGGATCGACCAGATCGTCTATGTCTCGCGCACCGGCCACAAGCCCATCGTGCTGGGCAAGGGCGGGCGCACGATGCGCCAGATCGGGCAGGCGGCGCGGGAGGAGCTCTCCGTACTGCTGGGGCGCCCCGTCCACCTGTTCCTGTTCGTGAAGGTCAGGGAGCGCTGGCTGGAAGATCCGGCACGCTACCGCGAGATGGGCCTCGAATTTCCCCGCTAGAGCGTTCCACTATTTGATGGAAGCATACCCTGAGTTCTGGATGTAGTTTG
>CAXBNO010000114.1:0-8232 GCA_963976775.1 uncultured Kordiimonadales bacterium | reverse complement strand
CGACAGGTCGGCACCGGCACAGAACGTCCGCTCCCCCGCTCCGGTCAGAACCAGCACACGGATCGAATGATCGTCGCCGAGTTCGTCCAGGGTGACGCTCAGGTTCCGCATGGCGGCCAGATCCAGCGCGTTGTGCTTCTCCGGCTGGTTCAGCCGCACGGTGACAACACCGTCATCGCGTGTGATCAGCAGTCGATCCACGTGTCCTTCTCCCCCAGCGACCGAAAACCTGACCGGTATGTGCATACCGTCGCAGTTTCTTGGCTTTTCCTGTCCGAAAGCACAGTATACGTAGTCGAAGGACAGGCGCACTGTCCACGGGCACCTGCAAGCCATTGCTCGAATGGTCCGCGCACCTTCATCGGGGGAGCCACTTGGCCGACACAAATGAATTCTCGGTACGATTCTGGGGCGTAAGGGGTTCCATCGCCTGCTCGGCGCAGGATGTGATCCGCTATGGCGGCAATACCTCCTCCCTGGAGGTCACGGCGGGCGACAGGACGCTGCTGTTCGATGCCGGTTCGGGCATCCGTTACCTGGGCAAGAAGATGGCGCAGCAGAAGCCGCATCTGGCCGACATGTTCCTGACCCACACCCACTTCGACCATGTCTGCGGCCTGCCCTTCTTCGTGCCGTTCTTCGTACCCGGCTGGAACTTTCGCGTCTGGGCCGGACATCTGCTGCCCGACCATACGCTGTCGAGCGTGCTGGAGGACATGATGATCGCGCCCCTGTTCCCGGTGCCGCCCGCGATCTTCAATGCCAACATCGACTACATCGACTTCCGCTCCGGCGAGACCCTGGATCTGGGTGACGGCATCACTGTGCGCACATCGCCACTGGTCCACCCCAACAACGCCAGCGGCTATCGCGTGGAGTTCGAGGGCAAGTCGATCTGCTACATCACCGATACGGAGCATCCCGGCGAAGGCAATGACCCCGTGCTGGTGGAGTTCCTGCGCGACGCCGATGTGGTGATCTATGATGCCAGCTACAGCGACGAGGAATACAAGACCCGCATCGGCTGGGGCCACAGCAGCTGGGAGGCCGGTGTCCGCCTGTGTGACGAGGCGAATGCGAAGACCTATGTCGTCTTCCACCACGACCCGGAACATGACGACGACTTCATGGATGGCGTGGCAAGGGATGTGGAGGTCGCGCGTCCCGGCTCCATCGTCGCCCGTGAAGGCATGGTGATCGAGCCCTGAGCACCAAGCCGAGCATCCCCGGCAAGCCCGACTTCGCCACACGCGTCCGCACGATGGCGGAGGCGACGCTGGACGGTGATGTGCAGGGCTGGTTCATCCCCTATCGCCATGCGGCGGAGGTCGTGGTGCCTGCACCGGCCCCTGCGGTCGCCTATCCCGCGATCGCTGACCTGTTCCATGCCGCGCGGGGTGACTGCCTGAACCTGCTGCAGGTGATCAGCGACTGCAGGGATGATCTGCTGGCGATCCCGGCAACCGATGACACGGCCCGGCCACGCTGGCTGCAGGACTGGTTCGGCGGCCTTGATGCGGCGGTCGCCTATTGCATGGTACGCCATCACCGCCCCGCCCGGATTGTCGAGGTCGGGTCCGGCCACTCGACCCGTTTCATGAAGCGCGCGGCGGATGACGGCGGCTTCTCCATCGACATGCTGGCCATCGACCCCGCACCACGCGCCGACATCCGCGACCTGGGCATCCGCCTCCGGCAGACTGTGGTTCAGTCGGCCCCGTCGGACAGCTTTGACGGGCTGGTCGCAGGCGATCTGCTGGCCATCGATTCCAGCCACATCATGATGCCGGGCAGCGATGTGGATCACCTGCTGAACAACGTGATACCGGCCCTGCCCGCCGGCGTGCTGGTCCATATCCACGACATCTTCCTGCCGGGCGGCTATCCGCAGAACTGGGGCTTGCGCGGCTACAACGAACAGAACGGGGTCGCGCCACTGCTGAGCGGCGGCAGGCTGCGCATCCTGTTCGGCAGCCGCTACTGCCTCGACCACATGACCGACGATGTCGCGCGACTGGCAGACTTCATCCCGCGTCCGGTCCCGGTGCTGGAGAGCAGCCTGTGGGCGGTAACCGTCTGACTGCTGCCGCCTCCACCCTCATCCGGGTGGAAAGAAGATGAAATACACCGAGATCGTCGCGACCGAGAGAACCGTGCTGGTCAGGATCATCGACGAGGTACGCAGCACGTAGACGCCAGCACGAAGCTGCCAGCCCCCGTCGGCAGTGCCGCCATCAGGATCGCGACCTTGGCCCACAGCGGATCGACCGGCAGGATCACCAGCACCATCAGTGCCGTGACCAGCGGCTGGACCACCAGCTTGGTCAGTGTCATCACGCCGACCTCCACCCGTCCCTCGCTGCGGGGCTTGCCCACCATGAACAGGCCGATGGCGAACAGCGCACAGGGTCCCGCCGCGACACCGAGGATGTTGGTGAAGGCATCGACCGGTACGGGCAGGCTCACGCCTGTCGCCGCCCAGCACAGTCCCAGGACCGGCGCCACCAGCATCGGGTTGCGGGCCATGGCGGACAGCACGTTGCCCAGCACGCGAAACGGATTGCCACCGCCCTTGGTCCCGAACTCGATCAGGAAGATGGCGACACCCACAACCAGCGCGGTATTGATGACCGTGGCCACGATCGCCGGCAGCGCCGCCGCTTCCCCGAATGCGGTCAGGGCCAGCGGGATGCCCATGTAACCGGAGTTGCCATAGACGCCGTTCATGGCATGGATCGCCGCCTCCGCCAGAGTGCGTCGGAACAGCAGGCACGCCAAGGTCGCGGTGACAGCCCCGATCAGCACGACCGAACCGAGGAAGCCCAGGAAGAAACCGGGATTGTAGACCTGCCCCAGATCAACCGTCGCCATGGCCCGGAACAGCATTGCGGGCAGCGCCACCCAGTAGACGAAACTGTTCAGCGCAACCGAACTGTCCTCCCCCAGGATGCCGCGCACACCGCACAGGAATCCCGCACCGACGATGGCGAAAACGGGCAGCACGATATTCAGGATCGGTTCCATCCGGACTCCAGTGAAAGCGCCCCCGCGGCGCGGCGCGGCGGAACCTAGTCGGATTCCGCGCGGGAGGGAACCGGCAGTGGCCGCTTGCAACGCAGCCCCGCAGTCCCGTAGAACGCGGCGGTTGCACCATCGCAACGGACAGTTCGGGACAGGAACAATGGCCAAGGTGATCAAGGCGGGCATTCTGGGGGCAAGCGGCTATACCGGCGGCGACCTGGTGCGACTGCTGGTCCGCCATCCGAATGTCGAGATCAGCTTCATGACCGCGGACCGGCACGCGGGCAAGCAGATCGCGGAGGTCTTTCCGCACCTGATCGGGCTGGACCTGCCGAAACTGGTCAGCATCGACGAGATCGACTGGCCCACCGCCGACGCCGATGTTGTCTTCTGTGGCCTGCCGCACGGCACGACGCAGAACATCGTGAAACAGATCCTGACGGAGAACGACCGCATACGGGTCGTGGACCTTTCCGCCGACTTCCGGCTGGATGACACCGCCGTCTATGCCGAATGGTACGGCCATGAGCACTATGCGCCGGAGATCCAGCCCCTGGCGGTCTATGGCCTGCCCGAGTTCTACCGCGAGGGTGTGAGGTCATCGCGGCTGGTGGCCAATCCGGGCTGCTATCCCACCGCCGCGCTGCTGGGTCTGGTGCCGCTGGCAGCCGGTGGGCAGGTCGATGTGGCCGACGTGATCATCGACGCCAAGTCCGGAGTTTCAGGCGCCGGGCGCGGCCTGAAGGAAAACCTGCTGTTCTGCGAGGTGGGCGAGGGCATTCATCCCTATTCCGTCGGCACCCACCGGCATGCGCCGGAGATCGAGCAGGAGATTGCCAAGGCTGCGGGCGGCGCGGACACCCACGTCAACTTCACGCCGCACCTGATGCCGATGAACCGGGGTGAGCTGTGCACCTGCTACGTGCGCATGGTCGGCGGGGCCAGCGTGGCCGACCTGCGCCAGACACTCACCAGCCGCTACGCCGACGAGCCATTCGTGAACGTGGTGCCGGAGGGTGTTTCCCCCGCCACCCGCAACGTCCGGGGTTCGAACTACTGCCAGATCGGCCTCTATGCCGACCGCATCCCGGGCCGCGCCATCGTCGTCGCCGTGATCGACAATCTGGTCAAGGGGTCATCGGGCGAGGCAATCCAGAACATGAACCTGATGTTCGGCTTCCCCGAGACCACCGGCATCGAGCAGATCGCCCTGTTCCCCTGATTCAGCCAGATCACGGGACCAACTGCCCCCGGCACTCCTGATTTTTCCACTTTCATTGCCAAAAATAGGCGATAGAGTGGAAAATCATGGAATTCCAATTACTTTCAGGCGATCAAATACGCCAGTTGACCGATTGCCAACAGGTCTTCGAGGCTTGGCAGGAAGCTGACCGGATACGTCGTCGCCGATTTACCGGCAGCATGCGATGGGTCGAGCGCAATGGCAGCTCATACCTGCTGCGCAAGATCGACAGGCGGGAACGGTCCCTGGGTCCCCGGTCAACCGAAACCGAGGCAATCATGTCGGGGTTTCAGGAGGGGCGTGCCAGAAACAGTGACCGGCTGGCCGGTCTGGCCGCCAGGCTGGATCAGATGGCCCCGGTGAACCGGGCATTGCGTCTGGGCCGATTGCCAACCATCGCCGCCCGGATCCTGCGGCGGTTTGATGGTGCCGACCTGCTGGGCACCAGCTTGCTGGTGGTTGGAACAAACGCGATGTTTGCCTTCGAGACCATGGCTGGCGTTCAGTTGTCGGCTGACATGATCGCGACAGCCGACATCGACCTGTTGCTGGATGCACGCCGCAGCCTCAATCTGGCGGCCATGTCCGCGATCGGCAATGAGGGACTTCTCGGCATACTGAAACAGGTGGACCGGTCATTCGAACTGCCACGGGCACGCAGCTTCCGCGCGGCCAACCGCGACGGCTACCTCGTTGACCTGATCCGACCACAGCAGCGCGATCCATCCGCTGACAGGTCATCAACCGGTCTGACCGATGTGCAGACAGACATGGAGGCCGCCGAGATCGCTGGCCTGAACTGGCTTGTCAATGCACCGAAAGTGGCGGCCACGGTCATTGACCAGCGGGGGTATCCCGTCCGTATCGTCGCCATCGACCCAAGGGCCTTTGCCCTGCACAAGGCATGGGTCGCAACCCGCATGGATCGCGAACCCGCCAAGGCAAGACGTGATCTGGCGCAAGCAGGAGCAGCCGCGGCAATCGCGGCCAATCACCTGCATCTCTCGTTTGACGCATCGGACCTGAGTGCGCTTCCCACCCCCCTGCGGGAGCGCGCCGCAGACCTCCTCCCAGCCGACGAAACCGCCCGCGACGCGCAGGCAAATCCACAGATACCGAACTGGTAAGCCGGAACCTACCGGTCGCCGTAGGATGCAGACATGCCGGCGCGGACATCCATCTGGATGCCGTACTGCGGGATCGGATAGCGCAGGCCGTTGCCGGACAGGTGTGCCAGGCCGTCGATGACCTTGGGCAGGAACTTCGGCGGGATGGCCATCAGCAGTTCATCCTCCATGACGCCGCCATAGCGCCGCTCCGCGAAGCAGGGGATCGACAGGCTGGGTTCACCGGTGCTCAGTGCCCGGCCCCAGCTGTCGGCGCAGGAACTTTCCCCCACGCAGGCCCAGTCGAGCTTTCTGTAACCGGCCCACTGCAGGCCGTTGATGAACAGGATCATCTGTGCCGGTGTCGCATAGATCAGGGCAATGTCCGGCGGGTCCAGCCGTCCCGCCACCAGCGGCGAGCAGGCCATGGCCTCGTACTTGCCAGCGGGCACCACGTTCATCGCGCCCTGGTGCGCACGGGTGTCGGTCTCCGTCTCGTACCAGACGCCGACCATGCCACGACCCGACTGCCATTCATCATCCTGCGGGCGCAGCCCGATGACCGCACCGCACTGTGCGCCCACCAGGTCCGCCATCGTGATACCGACGGTCCAGCCCAGCCGGGACGCCTGCCCGACGATCTGATCCGTCGTGTGGATGGCGCGCGGGCGACGGATGCGCGGCACTGCCTCCATTTCTGCCGCCTTGCTGAAGAGCTTCATGCCGATGGGTGTGGTGCGCAGCCTGAGATACTGGTTCAGGCCATCGACGATCGCCTTCCAGTCATAGGTCTCCGGTTCCGTTACGTTCCAGGCGGTGTCTGCCATGTCCTTCATCCTCCCCGAGATTGACCGGGGCAGTATGAGGGGCAGATGCCTTTTGCGGCAAGCCGGACGAAGCTCAGATGCCGAAGGGCGAACGCGGCGCACCCATGCTCGCCAGCAGGAACAGCGCACCGAAGGCTAGAAGCGCCAGTCCGCCGAACAGCCGGAGCCCGGTTTCGATCCGTCCCGCCCAGGCCATGTCCCGCCGGGCGAAGCGCAGCACCAGACCCTTCGATGTCAGCGTCAGGATAGCAAGGACGGAGACCGTCAGGCCCGTCCCCAGCGACATAGCGAAGGTTGCCCCGATCCCGGCGAACACGAGTCCGTTCGTCAGGGCAAAGACCAGCACGATCAGCGCCCCGCCACAGGGCCGGATGCCCACGGCCAGGATGATCGGCACGGCCCGGCGCAGCGTCAGCCCCTGCCCGTCGGCGCTGCTCGGCGGCAGCGCCACATGGCCATGATCGTGGTCGTGGTCATGTCCGTCATGGGCATGGGCATGGGCATGGGCATGGCCGTGATCATGGTCACCGTGATCGTGGTGATGATGTCCGCGCCCGGCCAGCACCTGCCAGATCATGAACAGACCAATGGCGGCGATCAGGCCGAAACTGAACTGTTCCATCGACCATGCACTGTCAAGCAACCGCTGCCCGGCGAGGTCGAAGGCCCATGCACCGCCCATGACAAGCACGACCGCCGTGACCCCCTGCATCAGCGCCGAGAGCAAGGAAAGCACGATGCCCTGGCGCACCGCACGTTCGTTGGCGAGCAGGTAGGAGGTGATGACGGCCTTGCCGTGTCCCGGTCCGACAGCATGAAACACCCCGTAGAGCAGGCTGATCACGATCAGACCCCACGCCGTGGAGAGGCTGTAGTCCTGCTTCAGCGCGCGCACACCGAGTGACAGTTCACGATAGAGTTCCGACTGGACCTGCCGGACCTGAAACATGAGCCGCTGGTACATGCCCGGTTCGCTGGCCGGTTCACTGGCCGGTTCCGCAGCCGCAGGCTTGCCGGGCATCTGGAAGGGCGAGGCCTGTTGCGCCAGCGCCGCCGAACCAGCAAGCCCGAGCCAGCCGAGCAACAGCAGCAGCGGCAGGCACCTCGAAGTCAGTCGGCGCATTCAATCGCCACCTTCGGCGCGAAGCCGGAGGCCCAGCTCTGGTCCGCGGCGAGGCTCATGGCCAGGGAATCGCTCACAGTCTGCGGCGTCTCTTCAGGTCCATAAGTCACGACACGGCATTCCGGCGGCATGTCACCTGCGGCCACCGCCGGGCGATCCTTGTCATCCTGAAACGCGATGTAATAGCTGGGATCGACGCTCGACATGCGCAGCCGCCGCTGGCGGGGATCCACCGGGGTGACCAGGGGCAGCGTGAAACTGAACACCAGAATGCCGTCATCGTTCACGTTGCTGAAGCTGTCGACCGTGCCGACGGCGACCTTCTCCCCATCCGCCAGGATGGTCGTGAAATAGTTCCACTGCTTCAGGTACTCGACATTGATGCTGCCGAGTGCGGTCAGTTCCTCCGCCGTCGTGACACCGTCACGGTCCTCGTCGGCCCCCTGGATGGCGAAGGCCGAATAGAGGTCATCGAACCGCCAGATGATCGTCACGGCGCGGACCTGTCCGGAAGTATCGAACCGGAACTGCGCAGAACTGTCGATCCAGACATGCGGATGCGCCTGCGCCCCGTTCGCCATGAATATCCCGATCAGGAAGCCGATGGCCGCAAGTGGTCTTGACCGCATATGCACCTCCCAGCGCAGATCAACGCATAATCCCCGTACCCTACATGCTTTCAGCGTCGCCTGTCAGTGGCCCCGGCGATCAAACCTGTTCCGGCTATCGTGATCACGAAGATGATGATCGCTGCCAGGACGATGCTGGGCCCTGAGGGCGAATCGATCCACAGGGACAGCCCCAGTCCCCCGGCGACGGAAACCGTCCCCAGCAGCGCGGCGAAGACCGCCATGACCTCCGGCGAGCCGCTTACCCGGCGCGCGGCTGCGGCGGGAATGATCAGCAGGGCGG
>CAXBNO010000113.1:0-8310 GCA_963976775.1 uncultured Kordiimonadales bacterium | reverse complement strand
CATTGCGGTAGAGACCGCTGTCGATCTTCGCCGGGCCGACCGTATAGCCCAGGATCTCGCCCGGCAGTTCGACGGTTTCACCGTAGGCATGGCCGGCGTTGAGCGCGGCCACGTTGGCAGCGGCCACTTCCGGCTTCGACTTGAACTTGTTGTTCAGCCAGTCGATGGACGGCTGGCGGTCGCGGCCATAAAGCCAGTAGACCAGCCCGAGCAGCCACATGTTCTTGCAGCGCAGGGCATCACGGGTGCCGAGGCCGAATTCCTTGACCGATTCGACAACCATCTTGGAGACGTCGATCTCGACCACCTGATAGGGGTCGAGTGTGCCGTCCTCCAGCGGATTGGCGTCATACCCGGCCTTGCGCAGGTCACGCTCCTTGAAGGTGCCGCTGTCCAGGATGATCAGGCCACCGCGACGCAGGTTGCCGATATTCACCTTCAGCGCCGCCGAGTTCATGGCAACCAGCACGTCCGGCTGGTCACCCGCCGTCATCACGCGGCGCGCCCCGAAATTGATCTGGAACGCGGACACGCCAAAGGTGGTGCCTGTTGGCGCACGTATTTCGGCCGGAAAGTCCGGGAACGTGGCCAGATCGTTTCCGGCCAGCGCGGTGGACTGGGTGAACTGACTCCCCGTCAGCTGCATCCCGTCGCCCGAGTCGCCCGCGAAGCGCACGACAACCGATTCCAGAACCTCGCGATGTCCCTCGCGCGGCTCGATAATCTCAGCAGTGTTGGTCATTTAATCTGATACCTGGTTCCGCAAGTTTTTCTTCGTGCCGTCGGCGCCGAACTCCCCAAAAAAACGATTGCCGCACGCTGGCCAAGCTCAACATAAGGCTGGACAGTGCCCTCGGCAACGGCACTTCACGGGAAACCGCCGTGCGCTGCCACGCGAGCGATCACTTTTCCGGGGCCAGGTTGGTTTCCCGACGGCGATGCACGCAGGTTTACGGGGGATTAACCGGCCCGCGCCTAATCTACCGCCGGTTTCATTCAGGTACGGAGTCAGGGGCTGTGGCGCTGACGGCTGACAAGACATTGGCATCTTCCCGCGCATCTTCAGGCGGTGGATCACGCAGCGGACTGTTCGGGAAACTGGCCGCATGGTGGGATTCCGATTCGCAGCCCGGCCCCGCATCCGGTGGCAGCAACGGGCATCGGCGATCCGACCCGGCTGCCGATGATGCCATCTGGCCTGCCGCACGGGTGGAGCTGGTCCAGCGGCTGTTCGGCGACGGGCTGGTCTGGCCGGGCGGTGAGGCCATGGTGAACCGGATGTTCCGGGCACTGGAACAGGACAGCGATCTGCCGCTGGAGAAGGATTCACGCGTCGTCGAACTGGGTGCCGGGCTTGGCGGCATCGGTGCGCGGCTGGCGCAGCAGACCGGCGCGACCGTCACCGCGTTCGAGGATCGCATGGGCCTGATCGATCACGGCACGGCGTGGATCGAGAAGACCGGCGCCAGCGTGAAGCTGGACCGGCGCGAACTGAACGATACCGGCCTGCGCCTGGGCTATGCCGACGCGGTGATCGCCCGCGACAGCTTCATGGCAGTCCGCCGCAAGAAGCACCTCTTCGATCATGTGTTTCACCTGCTGAAGCCGACCGGTCGGCTGGTCTTCACCGACATGTTCCTGACCGGTGACGACCCGGAGTGCCCCGAAGTCGCGGTCTGGTCGGCGATGGAGCCGCGACCGATGTATCTGCTGAACCCCCAGACCGCCCGCGACTGGCTGTACGAGGTCGGGTTCACGATGCCGGACTTCACCGACATCACGGACGCCTATCTGGCAGGCATTCGCGATGCCTTCAGCCAGGTCGGCACGATCCTGAAGGAAGCCGGACCCGACGCCCTGACCCTGCAACCCCTGCTGGTGGCGGAGGCGGAATACTGGACCCGGCGCAGCACCCTGCTGGAAAGTGGCGAGGTGCGTGCGTTCTGTGTCTCCGCCGGTGTATTCCAGGGTGGCGACGTCTACTGACACCTGCCAACGGTCCCGCACAGCGGTTGTGACGCCTGCGATATGGGCATGCTTGCTGACGTCGTGAACACGTTATCACTGGCCCATGCGAGAGATTGAATCCGGTTCACACGAATGACCATCGCCAACGACGAGTCGACGGGCAAGTCAGCGCGGACTGCCGTCTGGCAGCCGAGCGCCCTGTCAGGCATCCTGTTCATGTGCCTCGCCATCTCCATGTTCCCGCCGATGAATGCGACGGTGAAGTACCTCGGAGAGCAAGGCTATCCCTACGGCCAGGTTGTCTGGGCCCGCTATGCAGGCCATTTCGTCTTCATGGTGCTGGCCTTCGCCCCGCGCTTCGGCATGTCCCTGTTTGTCACCCACCGGCCAGGGGTGCAGGGCATGCGATCGCTGCTGCTGTTCGCCTGCACGGCGCTGTATTTCTACGCCCTCCAGTACGTCGACCTGACGCTCGCCGCCTCGATCAGTTTCACCAGCCCGATCCTGCTGACAGCCCTTTCCGTGCCCTTCCTGGGCGAGAAGGTGGGTGCACGCAGATGGGTTGCGGTATTCATCGGCTTCGCCGGGGCGCTGATCATCATCCGGCCCGGCCATGCGGAGTTCCACTGGGCCACGCTGCTGCTGATCGGCAATACCATCTGCTACGCCTTCTATCAGGTGCTGACGCGCAAGATCTCGGCAGAGGATACGCCGGAGACCACGATCACCTACACGGCGCTGGTCGGCTGCATCATCGCCAGCTTCCTGCTGATCAACGGCATGGAGATGCCGCGCTCCACCTGGCACTGGTTCCTGTTCGTGTCGATGGGCGCGCTGGGCGGCTTCGGCCACTATTTCGTGGTGAAGGCGTTCCAGCACGCCCGCGCCTCCGTCGTGGCACCCTTCGGCTATGGCCAGCTCATCGGGGCGACACTGCTCGGCTACTTCGTCTTCGGCACCTTCCCCGACCAGTGGACATGGATCGGGGCCGCGATCATCGTCTGCAGCGGTCTCTACATCGTCTATCGCGAGCAGAAGGTGACTTCGTAGAATCCAGACTGCACACCGGTTGGCGGCCCCGACTGACGCGTGCTAGTTTCAGTGCCTTCCGGGGGAGGAATTCATGACTGACAAGATCATCCGCATCGGCGGCGCATCGGGCTTCTGGGGCGATTCCGGTGTTGCGGCACCGCAACTGGTACGCCGTGCCGAGGTCGATTACCTGGTCTTCGACTATCTGGCCGAGATCACCATGTCGATCATGGCCCGGATGCGGGCGAAGGATGCGAACGCCGGTTATGCGGTCGACTTCGTTGCCGTGGCCCTGAAACAGGTGATCCGGGAAATCGCGGAGAAGAACATCCGCGTCGTTTCCAACGCCGGGGGCGTCAATCCGGCGGCCTGCGCCGAAGCCATCCGCCAACTGGCGGCAGAGGCCGGGGTGGAGATCAGGGTCGCCCATGTGGAAGGCGACGACCTGCTGCCGCAGGAGGAGGCCCTGCGTGCCGCTGGCGTGACGGAGATGTTCTCCGGTGCTGCATTCCCGGAGAAGTGCTGGTCGATCAACGCCTATCTCGGTGCCATTCCCATCGCGCGGGCGCTGGACGCCGGGGCACAGATCGTGGTCACCGGGCGGGCGGTGGACTCCGCCGTGACGCTCGGGCCGCTGATGCATGAATTCGGCTGGGCCGATGATGACTACGACCTGCTGGCGGCGGGCAGCCTGTGCGGCCATATCCTGGAATGCGGCGCGCAGGCGACCGGTGGCCTGTTCACCGACTATCAGGACGTGCCGGACTGGGATGACATCGGCTACCCCATCGCCGAGTGTGCCGCCGACGGCAGCTTCATCGTCGTGCCGGGCACGGTGAAGGAGCAGTTGCTCTACGAGATCGGCGATCCGGCAGCCTACATGCTGCCCGACGTGACCTGCGACTTCACCCGGGTCCAGGTAACGGAGGTCGGGCAGAACCGGGTCCGGGTCACGGGCACGAAGGGCCTGCCGCCCACCCCACACTACAAGGTCTCGGCCACGTTCCAGGATGGCTTCAAGGCCGTGGCGACCATGGTCATCGGCGGCTGGGATGCCGTCGGCAAGTGCCGCAAGACAGCCGATGCGATCCTGAAGCGCACCCGGCGCATGCTGGCGGAACGCAATCTCGGCGACTACACCGAAACCAGTGTCGAGGTACTGGGCGGAGAGTCCATGTACGGCGCCAACTCCCGCGCCCTGGCTGCCCGCGAAGCCATCATGAAACTGGCCGTGAAACACCCGGACGCCAAGGCGCTTTCGATGTTCGCGAAGGAGATCGCGCCAGCCGGCACCTCCTTCAGCCAGGGTACCACCGGGTTTGGCGGTGGCCGCCCCAAGGCACAACCGGTGATCCGCCTGTTCTCCTGTCTGGTACCCAAGGCCGATCTGGACGTGAAGGTGCTGCTGGACGGGGAGGAGATCGGGGTCTCTATTCCCACCGATGGTGCCTTCAACCCGTCGCGGATCAAGCGCCCGGAACCTGTTCCCGCAGCCGGTGTCGATGGCCCGACGGTGGAAGTGCCGCTTCTCGCCATCGCGCATGGCCGCTCCGGCGACAAGGGCTCCCACGCCAACATCGGGATCGTGGCCCGCGCGCCGGAGTATCTGCCGCTGCTGCGGGAAGTACTGACGCCGGAAGTTGTCGGGGCCTATTTCGCGCATGTCTTCGACGGCGAGATCCGTGTCGACCGCTATGACCTGCCCGGCATCGGGGCGATGAACTTCTTCCTGCATGACGCGCTGGGCGGCGGCGGTATCGCCAGCCTGCGTACCGACAACCAGGGCAAGGCCTACGCCCAGATCATGATGGATCTGCCGGTGAACGTGCCTGTCGCCTGGGGCGTGCACCGCCGGGAGGGTGCGGGCTCGGCAGCGGCCTGACATTGGCCACAAGCGGCGGATAGAGCGCCGGCACAGGGAGGATCATGGTGTCTGACACAACCGAGGAGGACACAATGACCGAACAGGACCGCTGGACCGCCGTCTGCGAGCGCAATGCGCAGTTGGACGGCCGTTTCGTCTTTGCCGTGAAGACCACCGGCGTCTATTGCCGCCCCGGCTGCGCGGCGCGCCGCCCGAAGCGGGAGAATGTCAGTTTCTACGACGTGCCTGCCGCTGCCGAACGGGCCGGGTTCCGGCCCTGCCGCCGCTGCCACCCGGAGCGGCTGGACCTGGTGGATCCCATGATGGCGGCGGTGGAGGATGCGGCGCGCCGCATCGACCGCAGCCTGGAACAGGACGCCGCCGTCCCCGAACTGGCCGCCCTCGCCGACCGGGCCGGGTTCAACCCACAGCATTTCCAGAAGTCGTTCAAGCGCGCCCTCGGTGTCTCGCCTCGCGACTATGCGGACGCGCGGCGCACGGCGCGGCTGAAGGCCGGGCTGCGGGCCGGCGGTGGCGTGGCGGATGCGGTCTACGGGGCCGGGTTCGGCTCCCCCAGCCGGGTCTATGAACGCGCCGACCGCACCCTCGGCATGTCACCCGGAGCCTATGCGAAGGGTGCGACCGGCATTGCCATGAATTATGCCTTTGCCGAGAGCCATCTCGGCCTGGTGCTCGCCGCCGCGACGTCGAAGGGCATCTCCGCCGTCTATCTGGGTGACGACACGGCGCAACTCGCCCGGGATCTGGAGATCGAATATCCCGGCGCGCTGCTGACGGAGGATCGGACCGGGCTGGAGGATGCGCTGAAACACCTCGTCGCCTATCTGGACCAGCGCGGCCCCAACCCCTCGCTGCCGCTTGATGTCCGGGCCACCGCGTTTCAGTGGCAGGTCTGGCAGGCGCTGATGCGGATTCCCTACGGCGAGACCCGCAGCTACGCGCAGGTGGCGGAGATGATGGCCAAGCCCACGGCCTCCCGCGCTGTCGGCCGCGCCTGCGGCCTTAATCCCGTTTCCATCGCCATCCCCTGCCATCGCGCCATCGGCTCCGACGGCAAGCTGCACGGCTACCGCTGGGGCCTGGAACGCAAGCAGGCCCTGCTGGACATGGAACGCAAGGCGGGGTGAAACGGACCCGGGGATTGTGGCGTGCGCCCAATCCCTGCGGTTCCATCACCAAAGACCACCTCCTGTTCTGGCGACCACACCAGAACCTCCTTCCCCCTCGACGGGGGAAGGTCGGGACGGGGGAAGGTTGGGAAGGGGGTGAATCGGCGAAGCCGAATAGTGGTTGAATCGCAGCGCAATGGCCTGCGGCCTCCCCCCCCATCGACCGCTGCGCGGCCACTTCCCCCGCAAGGGGGGAAGATCAAGTGTCCCTGTCGTTTAACCAATTGGACCTTGCCGTCAGGCGAGGCCGGCCTTCTTCACCACGTCCCAGGCCCACTTGGCGCGCTGTTCGGCATATCCGGCGAACTTCTTCGCTGAATCGGAACTGGCGTTGCCGTCCAGTCCGCGCTTGTAGACGCCCTGCACGATGGCGGCGGAACGGAACAGCGTGTAGGCGATGTAGAAGGGCCAGTTGGTGATCTCGCCCTGGCCGGTCAGCTTCGAATAGCGCGCGACGAACTCGTCCTCCGTCGGAATGCCGATCTCCCGAGGGTCGTCGAGGTGGGCAAATCCACCGTCCGCCGCGTGGCCGTAGTACTCCTGACAGCAGTAGGCGAGGTCGGCCAGCGGATGGCCCAGGGTCGACAGTTCCCAGTCGAGCACCGCGACCACCTTCGGCTCGGTCGGATGCAGGACACAATTGCCGATCCGATAGTCGCCATGAACGATGGAGACTTCCTCCGCCTCCGGCGTGTTGGCGGGCAGCCATTCCATCAGCGCGTCCATCTCCGGGATTTCCTCGGTGACGGAGGCGACATACTGCTTCGACCAGCGGGAAATCTGGCGGGAATAGTAGTTGCCGGGTCGCCCGAAGTCGGCCAGTCCCACCGCTTCGTGATCCACCATGTGCAGCGCGGCCAGCACCCGCAGCCAGTCGTCATAGAGCGCGGCACGTTCGTCCTTGCTGAACGACGGCACGGCCGGGTCGATCAGCACACGCCCCTCGACATGCTCCATGATGTAGAACGCCTGGCCGATCACCGCGTCATCCATGCACAGGCAATGGACCTCCGGCACCGGCACGTCGGTGCCCTTCAGGGCCTTCATCACGTTGTATTCGCGGTCGACCTGATGCGCCGACTTCAGCAGTTCACCCGGCGGCTTCTTGCGCATCACGTAGCGCTTCGCCGGTGTTTCCAGGATGTATGTCGGGTTCGACATGCCGCCCTGGAACTGCCGCACGGTCAGCGGGCCCCTGAAGCCATCCACATTTTCCGCCATGTAGGCGGCAAGGGCACCGTCATCGATCCGGTGATGTGGCCTGACGTCGATGATCTCCACATCGGTCGCGTTGCTGCTCAAACTCTCTTCCTCCCCCTTCGGCGCGTGCGCGAATGCTGTCCCGCTCGTGAACCGGCTCAACCGGACCTGTTCATGCGATCCCAGTCATAGAGCGACGGTTCCTTCGACACAAAGCGCCGCGCTGCCTCCTTGTGGAACTCCGTCGTGAACAGCAGCGGCTGGCCGGTGGACTCCGCCGTCACCGTATCGGCGTAGGACGCCTCGAACGTCTTGTTCACCGCCCGCTTGGTTACCGACATTGCCGATTTCGACCCCTGCGCCAGTCGGCCGGCAAAGGTCTCGACCTCATCCATCAGCGTCTCGGAGGGATGGATCGCATAGACGATGCCCATCGACTTCGCCTCCTCCACATCAATGGAGCGGCAGGTGTACATCAGATCCTTGGCCGCCTGCATGCCGACCACACGCGGCAGCGTGTAGAGCAGGCCCAGGTCCGGCATCAGGCCAATGCGACCGAAGACCGAACAGAACCGCGCCTTCGGCCCGGCAAAGACGAAGTCCGCCAGCAGGGCGAAGGCGAAACCGCCGCCGTAGGCCAGACCATCCACTGCGGCGATCACCGGACAGTCCAGGTTCCAGAGCCGCTCCAGCCAGGTGTGCGTCGAATACATCCGCTGCTGCGCCACGGACGGGTCGGCGAACTCCCGCTTGGCCATGCCCTTCACGTCACCACCGGCTGAGAAGGCACGTCCCTCCCCCGCGATGATCAGTGCCTTCACGTCCATGTTGCCCTGAACCTGATCCAGCATTGCGACGAAGTCATTGCGCAGGTCCTGGGTCAGCGGATTGAGGATGTCGCCGCGCGTCATCGTGAACCGCGCAACGCCGTCATCGCCGATGGCAAAGCTGGTTGCCTTGAATTCGTGTGTCATCTGGAAGTCATCCCCTTTAGCATTCCCGTATTCTGCCCGCGTTGCAGGGGAAGTGTCACCCGCCGCGTTGCGCATGGCCGAC
>CAXBNO010000112.1:0-8315 GCA_963976775.1 uncultured Kordiimonadales bacterium | reverse complement strand
CGCCGAACTCCTCTCCCAGGATGCCGTGCTCCGGATAGCGGTCGTTGATCAGTTCGCGGATCGCCGCCTCGGCCCCGCGATCGGCAATCGTCACCGGGCTGGCATCGGACTTGGTGTCAACGTCCAGCGGCTGACGAAACAGCGGTCTGATGACCGCGCCCGCACGATCAGCCAGATCATGCGCGAACGCGATCAGTTCAGGATCAGGTACCGGTATGGGGGCAGTCGCCGGGATCACTCGGCCGGCAGCGGCGTGTCGGCGTCACCCTGCGCACGCATGTAGAGGATCAGATCGGCGCGGTCCGCATCCTTCTTGATGCCGACGAAGGCCATCTTGGTGCCGGACGCGAAATCCTTCGGCTTGAGCAGGAACGCGTTGAGCGATTCATAGGTCCAGTCACCTTCCAGCTCCGCCAGATCGGCCGAATAGGCAAAACCGCCGATGGAGCCGATGTCACGGTCCAGGATACCATGCAGGTTCGGGCCGACCTTGTTGGGACCGCCATCATCGATGGTGTGGCAGGCCGCGCACTTCTTGAAGACCTTCTCGCCCTTGGCCGCGTCGGCACTGGCCAGCAGCGTGCCGATGGACACGGCAGGCTCGTCGGCGGCTTCCGCCGCGACTGCACCACTCTCCGGGATATCGGGAACCGGATAGGCGACAGTGTCACTGTGACCGGCAGGCTTGATCAGAATGCCGGAAAGCTCCGACACACCAAAGCCGATCAGGACGGTGAACAGGACTGCGCCCGCAATCTTGTTGAACTCAAACATGTCGAATTTCACGGCTCGATCCTTCCGGTTTTCTGGATGCCAATCAGGCGGCGCCAGTGACCGCGCGTCCCCTCACAGGGCCACAACGATACGCGTCTGGTGATACCCTTTTGCCCCCCCTCGGAATGATGCGGTCAAACGCCGCATAGACCCTCGGCCCCACCCGGAAGATGACATTGCCATGCGCCCGATCCTGATCATACCCGCCCGCATGGCCTCCACCCGTCTGCCCGGCAAGCCGCTGGCGGAGATCGAAGGCGTGCCGATGATCGTGCAGGTTCTCCGCCGGGGGCAGGAGGCGGATCTCGGCCCCGTGGTGGTTGCGGCGGCGGAAAGGGAAGTCTGCGACGTCGTGCAGGACGCAGGCGGCACGGCGGTGCTTACCGATCCGGCACACCCGTCCGGCTCCGACCGCATCTTCGAGGCGCTGAACCACGCCGACCCCGATGGGATACACGACGCGATCATCAACCTGCAGGGTGACCTGCCGGCCCTGGACCCGGAAACCATCCGCGCCGTGCTCGCACCCCTGCAGGCGGACAGTGGCGTCGATATCGGCACCCTGGTGGCGGAGATCGACGACCCGGCGGAGGTGGACAATCCGAACGCCGTGAAAGTGGTGACAGCCTTCGATGCCGGGCAGGAGATTGCCCGCGCGCTCTGGTTCACCCGCCTGCGCGCACCCGGCGGCGACGGTCCCCACTGGCACCACATCGGTCTCTATGCCTACCGCAGGGCGGCACTGCAGCGTTTCGTGGCCCTGCCACCCAGCCCGCTGGAACAGCGCGAGAAGCTGGAGCAGTTGCGGGCGCTGGAGAACGGCATGCGCATCGACGCCGCAAGGGTGCAGACAATTCCGTTCGGGGTCGATACACCAGAAGATCTGGCGCGGATGCGGGCCCTGTTTGCCAGCCGCCGCACCTGAAACCGGTCGCGGCGGTCGCAGGCCGGACCGCGCGCAAGGCTTCAGCCCCTCACCCGAACCAACCGAATCACTCCCCGACCCGACAGGAAACACAGTCCCATGAACATGCAGGTTTCGCCCAAGACGGTCGCCTTCCAGGGCGTCCCCGGTGCCTATTCCAACCTGGCCTGCCGGGAAGTGTTTCCGGAGGCGGAGGCCGTGGCCTGCAAGACCTTCGACGCCGCCTTCGACGCGGTGAAGACCGGCGCGGTCGATGTCGGCATGATCCCGATCGAGAACAGCCTGGGCGGGCGCGTGGCCGACATTCATCATCTGCTGCCCAATTCCGGCCTCTACATCATCGGCGAGCATTTCCAGAGCGTGCAGCACATGCTGCTGGCCCCGGAAGGTGCGACGCTGGAGAGCATCAAGCGCGTCTACAGCCACGAGCAGGCGCTGGCCCAGTGCCGCGACATCATCCGTGAACTGGGGATCGAGGCGGTGGTGGCCGCCGACACGGCAGGTGCGGCACAGGAAGTGGCGGAGCGCAACAATCCGGAGGAAGCCGCCGTCGCATCATCGCTGGCGGCGGAGTTCTACGGTCTGAAGCCACTGCGCAGCCGGATCGAGGACCGGATCGGCAATACCACCCGCTTCGTCATCATGTCCCGCCAGCGCATGGACTCACCGCCGGACGAGCCCGCGATCACCAGCCTGGTGTTCCAGGTCCGCAGCGTGCCTGCCGCGCTCTACAAGGGACTGGGCGGATTCGCCACCAACGGCATCAATGTGGTGAAGCTGGAAAGCTACATCACCGACATGAGCTTCACGGTGGCCCAGTTCTATGCGGAGATCGAGGGACACGTATCCGACGTCGCCGTCGCCCGCGCCCTGGACGAACTGCGCTATTACTCCACCACCGTCCGCGAACTCGGCGTCTACCGCGCTCACCCGTTCCGCAAGAACGGGTGACGCGATTACCGGCTGGATGGTTGCAGCACCGTGACCCTGCCGAATTCGGCTTCCACGGCAGGTCGCGTCAGCGGGATGCGGATGTAGTCGCCCCGCTGCCAGAGCGGCAACTGGTCGGTGAAGGCTTCCGCATTCATCCAGCCGTCCTGACCGCCCAGCAGGACGAACCAGTTCGCATCCGGATCCGCCATGTCACTGATCTGACGTGCCTGGCTGCCATAGCGGGCCGGATGCCGCTCGGCCGTCGGATTGTGGGCTGACTTCATCACGGTCTCGTTCGACCCGCCGGTGGGCACGTCGGCAAAGACGTAGCGACCGCCAATAACAGGTGCATTGGCCAGCATATGCTGCAGCTGCAGGCGATGCATCTGCCCCCACTCACCGAACTCCTTGTCCGCCTTCGCGGCCGCGTCCAATGCGGCGGGCAGGATGGCGCGAACCTGTTCCGCTGACAGGCGGCGAATGTCTGCCGCCAGCTTGTAGCGGAACCAGGACCAGCGGCTGACCACATCGAAGACATCCACTTCATCCAGCGCGTCATAGACGGTCGGGGCCAGGGTTGCCTGCATCGCCTCGAACAGCAGCGCGCCCTCGGAATTGACCGTGTACTGACCGTCCCAGGCAACCATCCGTGGCGGCAGTTGCTCGGCCATGCCAGCCGCCAGCGCAGCCTCCACGATGGCATCGCGCAGGACGACCGCAGACATGGAATAGGTATCGCGCTGCAGTTCCGCCATGAAGTCGCGGTCGACGTCAGTCGCGGTGGCCAGACGCGCGTTCAGCCGGGTGATGCGGTCCGGCGGCGTATCGAAAAAGGTCAGGGGGATGGACGCATTTGCCGTCGGATTGTTGGCGGAGGCAACATAGCCCCCTGCCGGATTGACGATCCACGGCAGGTCCGCAGCCCCGAGCACACGGTCCCAGGGGTCCGCCCCATCGACCGGGACAGGCTGCACCAGGTCGCGCGGTGTATCCAGCGGGCGGTCCGGCAGTCTGGCTGCGGTACCAATCGCAATATCGCCATCGGCCGAGGCCACCACGAAGGCCAGGCCCGGAACCGCATAATCGGCAAAGGCCGCACGGAACTCCGCGATGCTGGTCGCCTGCGCACCTGCGATATAGGCGGTCAGTTCGTCGGACGGCAGATGCCCGATCCAGCGCAGAGCGATGCGCCGCCCCTTCGGATCATTCACCAGCGGACTGTCGGTGATCAGGGGACCATAGGGCGAGACCCTGCGTTCCACATCGCGGTCAAGGCCGAAGCGGTTCCTGACCGTTTCCTGCTCGATCTGGTAGGCACTTTCCGGCAGGTCGGTCACGTCAACCAGATCACTGGATCTGGCGCGCAGGTTGGTCGCGCCCCACGCGAGATGCCGACTGCGTCCCAGCCCGAAGACCGGCAGACCGGCAGGCATCATGCCCACGGCCTCATGACCCGGTGACTTGAGCCCGGCCAGAAGCCAGAGGTTCGGGGCCATGATGCCGAGATGGGGATCGGTGGCCAGGACCGGTTTGCCACTCGCCGACCTTTCACCACTGACGGCCCAGGCGTTGGAGCCGCTGCGCGCATGGGCACCGATCAGGTCCAGCATGGCCGCCAGACGTGCCGCGTTTTGCCGCTCCTCCGCCGCGCCGCCAACCGCCACGCTCGGCACGGCACCACCGTTGAACGCCATCGCCTGCGCCCAGATATCGGGCCAGTCTGGCCGGTCACTGAGAGCCAGCATGCCGATGCCGGTGAGCCAGTTGACATCTGACCCCGCGAGCCGACCGAACGCCATGACGTCATGGACCGTCCAGGGTTCCGGCTTGAAGGCGAACAGCTTGTACTCGTGCGGCAGATCGGTCAGTTGGGCCAGATAGGCGTTGATGCCGTCGGTGAAGCGCTGCAACCAGCGCCGGGTCGGTTCCGGCAACCGCGCGAAGGCTTCGCTGGTTCCCCGGTAATAGCCGATGATGCGGATGGTCTCGTCAATGTCAGCGGCCAGGAAGCCGCCGATCTCCGAAAGGCGACCGGATGCCAGCCTGCGGGCGATCTCCATCTGTCCCAGTCGCAGGTGGGCGTGGACGAGGCCCAGCGCGTAGGCCGCATCATCATCGGTCTCCGCCGTGATCCACGGCACCATGTAACTGTTCCAGCGCACCTCGACAGGTCGCTGCAGATCCAGCCCGGTGGTCGGCAGGCCGGAGATCCGTTCGGCGGTGCTCGTCTGCCTTGGCAGGGACGTGAACAGGCTGCAACCGGCGACCAGTACCGCGATCGCGGCCAGGGACACACCTGTCAGAAGATCGCGAGGACGCATGGGCAGGTACTCCAGTGATTTCGACACCCGTATCTACAGATCCCGAGATCGGCAGGATCACCCTCCGATCAACCCGGGGCCGGTCACTGATGTGTAACCATTTGCAATCACGGGTCCGGCCAGATGATGTCCGCGGCAATGTCGTTCACGTCGAAGCCCAGCAGATCCATGGCATTCAGCATGTGCTGCGACGGATCGGCGGTCACATCCAGCATGCGCCCGTCCGGTCGGCGCAGTTCCAGTCGGCGGGCATGCAGATGAAGCTGGCTGTCGAAGCCGCCGGGATGTGCGTCGGCACCACCATACTTGCCATCGCCGATGATCGGATGCCCGATCTCCGTTGCGTGGACGCGAAGCTGATGCGTCCGCCCGGTCACGGGGCGCATGGCCAGCCAGGCAGCACGTTTCGCGGCATGTGCGACGGTCATGTACTGGGTGATGGCACGCTGGCCGCCCACCGGCACCGCCTCCACCCGTTCGCCGAAATTACCCCCTTCCTTCAGCAGGGGCAGATCGATGGTTCCCTCCGCAGGACGTGGCGCGCCGATGCAGATCGCCCAGTAGGTCTTGACGGTGGCCCGGTCGCGAAAGGCGCGGGTCAGCCATTGCGCCGCCTGCCGGGTGCGGGCCAGCACCAGTACGCCGGACGTATCCCGGTCCAGCCGATGCACCAGACGCGGGGTCTCGTCGGCGTCGAAGGCCAGCACGGGCAGCATGCCATCCAGATGGTGACTGATACCGCTGCCTCCCTGCACGGCCAGCCCGGCAGGCTTGTTGATCACCAGCACCTCCGGGTCGCGATAGATAACCAGGTTCTGCAGGTCCCGCGCTTCCGCCTCGGTCCATGTGACGGGCCGGGTCTGCGGCTTGCGGTCGGCGCGGGGCATGGGGGCCAGCGGCGGCACGCGCACCTGTTGCCCCGCAGCGACCCGCGTGTCGGCCTTCGCCCGCCCGCCGTCGAGACGGATCTCGCCCTTGCGCAGCATCTTCTGCACCCGCCCCTGGGTCACATCGGGGAAGCGGCTGCGGAACCAGCGGTCGATGCGCATGCCATCCTCGTCGCGGCCAACACGTTCCTGGCGAACACCACTCATGCAAAGATCCCCCGCCCCAGCCACAGTCCAAGAAACAGCGCACCCACGGACAGGCACACCGACAGCATCACGTACAGCGCCGCCAGCGCCATCTCACCCCGCTCGTGCAACAGGGCCACATCCAGCGAGAAGGTCGAGAATGTGGTCAGGGCACCCAGCAGGCCAACCGTCAGAAATCCGCGCCACGCATCGGACATGCCGCGCGTGGTCAGCCATTCCACGGCCAGTCCCATCGCCAGACTGCCGACGACATTGACGACCAGCGTGCCCACCGGGAAACCCGTACCCCAGAGCCGCAGCGTGGTCTGCACCACACTGTAGCGCAGCACGGCCCCCAACGCACCGCCCAGCGCAATCGCGACGATCAGGCCTGGCGACATCATTCACCCTCCCCGGCGCGGCGGTCACGGATCCTGTTCCAGTAGGCCAGGCGCTTGCCCACCTCCCGCTCGAAGCCGCGCTCCACCGGCTGGTAGAACTGCTGCCGCGGCATGTCGTCGGGGAAATAGTTCTGCCCGGAGAAACCGTCTTCCTGGTCGTGGTCATAGGCATAGCCCTCGCCATACCCCAGGTCCTTCATCATGCCCGTCGGCGCGTTCAGGATATGCATCGGCGGCGACAGGGAGCCGGTGGCGCGTGCGGCCTTCTGCGCCTGTTTCATGGCGACATAGGCCGCATTCGATTTCGGTGCCGTTCCGAGGTAGAGTACCGCCTGCGCCAGTGCCAGTTCCCCCTCCGGCGAGCCGATGAAATCATAGGCCGCCTTTGCAGCCAGAGCCTGATGCAGCGCCTCCGGGTCGGCCAGCCCGATGTCCTCGGAGGCGAAGCGGACCAGGCGTCGCGCGATGAACAGCGGGTCCTCGCCGCCTGCCAGCATCCGCGCCAGCCAGTAGAGCGCCGCATCGCAGTCCGACCCGCGCAGCGCCTTGTGCAGCGCACTGATCAGATTGTAGTGACTCTCCTGCCCCTTGTCGTAGATCGGTGCGCGGCGTTGCAGCGCCTCCGCCAGTTCGGAAGGCTCGAGCGGCGAGGACGGCGCCAACCGATAGAGTTCCTCCGCCAGGTTCAGCAGGTAGCGGCCATCCCCGTCCGCCATGGCCTTCAGGGTCAGCCGTCCGTCGCCGGTGAGCGGCAACGGCGCATCCATCAGGGCTTCTGCCCGGATCAGCAGTGCCTCCAGCGCCGCATCGTCATGACGTCGCAAGACCAGCACCTGACAGCGCGACAGCAGCGCCGGATTGAGCTCGAACGACGGGTTCTCGGTCGTCGCGCCGATCAGGACGATGGTCCCGTCCTCCACCACCGGCAGGAACCCGTCCTGCTGCGCGCGGTTGAAGCGATGGATCTCGTCAACGAACAACAGGGTGCCGCGCCCGTCGCCGCGCCGGGCCCGCGCCTGGTCGAAGGCCTTGCGCAGATCGGCAACGCCGGAAAACACGGCGGACAGCTGCACGAATTCCATATCGACCGAACCGGCCAGCAGACGCGCGATCGTGGTCTTGCCGGTTCCCGGTGGCCCCCAGAGAATCACCGAACCCGGTCTGCGTTGCGCAGCCATGCGGGCGATCGGTCCCTCCCCTGTCAGCAGATGATCCTGCCCCACGACCTGTTCCAGCGATTGTGGCCGCAGACGGTCTGCCAGTGGCCGGGGAATGCCGTCATCAACGCCCGCCGCCTCGAACAGGGTACCGGTCATGAATTCCGCCTGGCACGGACCTGATGCGCACGACCGGCGCGCAGGACATCGATGACCCATTGCTCCGGCTCGTCGGCCAGACGACGGTCCAGTCCCCTGGTGCCCTGGACCGGCTGGCCATTGATCCCGCGAATGATATCGCCCGGCCGGAAGTCGAAGCGCGAAACCGGTGCACCACGACGCACCCCGAGGATGATCACCCCGCGCTGCATCGGGTCCAGATCCAGCTCCAGCGCAAAGGCTGGCGACATGTTACCCACCTTCGCCCCCTGCAAGGGATGGTTGCCTGTCAGATCCACAACGTCACGCGGCGGGTCCTCCGGCGCGGCCTCCAGCGGCAGGGCAAGCGCAAGTGTCTCACCCCGACGCCAGACCGTCAGGTCGGCTTCACCACCTGTCGGCAGCGTTGCGATGCGAAACTGCATCTCAGCCGGATCACGGACCACGCGCCCGTTCACACGCAGCACCACATCGCCCAGACGCAGTCCGGCGCGCTCTGCCGCGCCGCCTGGATAGAGATCGGCAACCAGAACCCCGCCCGGCTTCTCCCGCCCGATACCCTGGGCCAGATC
>CAXBNO010000111.1:0-8317 GCA_963976775.1 uncultured Kordiimonadales bacterium | reverse complement strand
TCTTGCGCATGGACCCCATGATAACCCCCAAACCGGGTTATCTGGGACAGCCCCATTTTTTATCCATGGGGAATAATTGGTCCTGGATTTATTTTGAATTCTGAAGAATTAAAAATCAAGATACAGTCACGCATAACTTTGTCATTGATCGCTGCACTACCAGCAATTATTTTTGTGCAAATACTATTTGGAATTTTGTACTGTATATTTTTTATTCTGATTTATGCGATTTTTTATTTTGTTTATATGAGAAAAATTACCAAATGCCTCAAAAAGACAACAGAAAAATTGACATTTACCGAATCTTTAACCAGTTCCTCGAAGAGTCATAATTTGGTAACTCTCGTATTTTTGGCATTTTTTTCGATTTTGTTCGTAATTTCGGGAGTATGGATTTTCCTGTCCGGAACCGATCAACTAGTAGGATTGATGGTAATCGGTTTTTTTGGGTGCTGTGGTTTTGTTATCGGAAAAATGATCCTTGTCAAGATTCAGCATGACAAGATGTAGCAAATTTTGCGTTTATCTGATCAATACTCAAGATTGACTGGCAGCTGCGATCCGGATCGTATGGCAGTCGTTGACATGTCATGTGGCCATGCGGCCTATTGAGGGGCGACATCTGCGAAAGCGCGGTCTAACGTCCGTGCATGGTCGCAAGAATTTCAACCGTCGCCTTCCAGGGCTTCCGGGCGCAGATCGTGGACGTGCAGGTGCAGGTCTCGGCGCAGATGCCCGCCTTCACCATTGTCGGCCTGCCCGACAAGGCGGTGGCGGAGAGCCGGGAGCGGGTAAGGGCGGCGCTGGACGCGATTGGCCTCGGCCTGCCGCCGAAGCGGATCACGGTGAACCTTTCCCCCGCTGACCTGCCGAAGGAAGGCAGCCACTACGACCTGCCCATTGCACTGGCGCTGCTGGCCGCCGTCGGCGTGCTGCCGGTGGAGGACATGGCGGGCCACATCGCGCTGGGGGAACTGGCGCTGGACGGCCAGATCGCCGCGGTCGCGGGCGTGCTGCCAGCCGGGGTGGCGGCGGCGGAGCGGGACCAGGGGCTGATCTGTCCGGCGCTCTGCGGTGGCGAGGCGGCCTGGGCCGGGGATCTGGAGATCATCGCCGCGCCGGACCTGCTGGCCATCGTCAACCACTTCAAGGGCACGCAGGTGCTGTCGGTGCCGGAGCCGGGACCGGTGGACATGGATGCCATCGGCGCCGACATGCGTGACGTGAAGGGGCAGGAGAGTGCCAAGCGCGCGCTGGAGATCGCAGCCGCAGGAGGCCACAACCTGCTGATGCTCGGCCCCCCCGGTTCAGGCAAGTCCATGCTGGCGGCGCGCCTGCCCGGCCTGTTGCCGCCCCTGTCACCGGTGGAGGCGCTGGAGGTCTCCATGATCCGCAGCCTCGCAGGTGAACTTACGGAGGGGCGGCTGTCGCGCCGTCGCCCCTTTCGCAACCCGCACCATTCCACCTCCACCCCTGCCCTCGTCGGTGGCGGGCTGAAGGTGCGACCGGGCGAGATTTCGCTGGCGCACCGGGGGGTGCTGTTCCTCGACGAACTGCCCGAATTTCCCCGCCCGGCGCTGGAAGCATTGCGCCAGCCGCTGGAAACGGCGGAGGCCGTGGTGGCCCGTGCCAATGCCCATGTCACCTATCCGGCGCGGGTACAGCTCGTCGCCGCCATGAACCCCTGCCGCTGCGGCCATCTGGATGACCCGGAGCGTGCATGCTCCCGCGCGCCACGCTGCGCCATCGATTACCAGTCGAAAATATCGGGGCCGCTGATGGACCGCATCGACCTGTCCATTGACGTACCTGCCGTGTCCGCCGCCGACCTGACACTGCCGCCACCCGCCGAAGGCTCCGCCGAGATCGCGGCAAGAGTTGCCCGCGCCCGCGATCTGCAGGCGGCACGACACGAGAGCCTGGATCTGGGACCGATCACCAATGCGGAGGAACGGCTGAAGCTCTCCGCCCGTGGCTATACCCGGGTCCTGCGGGTCGCGCGCACCATCGCCGACCTGGAAGGCAGCGCGAACATCGGCCGTCCGCACATTGCAGAGGCCCTGGGCTACCGCCGTCGGGCCGGACTCAACTGAAATGAGGCCCGTGCCCGTCATGTACCTGAGACCAGCGCGGGTCGGGGAATGCGCCGAACTGACCGACCTGATCATGCGTTCGAAGGCATCCAACGGCTACGACACGGCCTTCATGGAAGCCTGCCGCGCTGAACTGACTGTCACGCCGGAGACACTCGCGCGCGGCCCCTTCGCCGTTCTGGAGACCGACGGCAAGGTCATCGGAACGGCACAGGTTTCCCGCGAAGAGGGCGACTGGCATCTGCAACTGATGTTCGTCGACCCGGCATGCCAGGGGATGGGGGCCGGTCGGCGGCTGATCGACTGGGCCAGGGCAGAGGCACGAACGCAGGGCGCATCGGAACTGCATATCGAAGCCGACCCGAATGCCGAAGCCTTCTATCTGAAGGCAGGTGCGCATCGGGTCGGCGCTGCGCCCTCCGGGTCCATACCGGGCCGGATGATCCCGCTGATGATCCTGCCGCTGCCGTCCCGATAGCCGGAGAGATCAGTCGCAGACCGGTGGGTCGCGCAACTCGACCTCGCTGAGGCGGGCAATCGCCGAGAGGTCATCGGTTTCCAGCGTGAAGCTGCCGGACAGGCCGTTGGCATACATGCGCATCTGACTCTCGTAATAGGGCGCGGAGTCGATGGCATCGGGCTTGTAGAACGACACCCGCATCATCCAGGCAGACGTATCCTTCATGCTGTCGGGAATACTGGCCTCATGCGTGCCGCGATCCCTGCCGATGAAGGTATCGACAAAGGAAATCGAGTCGCCGTCGAATGTCTTCGCATTGTGGACGAACTGACCAGCCTGTGCGGCACGCACCATGTCGATGCTGTGCCCCAGCGGGAACAGGGCACCCTTCGGCAGGGTTTCCGGCACTTGGTCCGCATCGTCGCCGTCGTTGCGGCTGTAGGTGACGGAGGCGATCTCACCCACCGCATTGCGTGTCGCCGAGCCTTCGCGATGGGCGGACATGCGACCGTTGTAGCTCTCCCGCACCGAGAACCGCAGGCTGCGGCCATCCTTGCTTTCCAGAAAGCTCACCACCGCCTCCGACTGCACGCTCTCGCCGCGCTGGGTCACCAGGTTCATCAGCATGCGATGGGAATAGATCAACCCGTCGCAGGTCGCGTCGAACTCGTAGACCATGCGCCCGGACACCTGCGAGAAGGTTGCAGGCTCGTCCCGGTCGAGCACATCCAGATCATAGATCGCACGGTGCGGGACGAAATTCTGTGCCGCAGCGGTTCGCGTCAGGCTCGGGGCCGCCATGCCAACCACGAGAAGGGCGAGCAGGAACGGCAGTCGGGGAGAGATTTTCATCAGGGGGTCGCGTCCTTTGATTGGTGACCATAACGTATAGGCGGAAAAGCCAAACACAAGCCGAACGGAGCCACTGATGCAGAAGAAGCCCCGCCTGCTGGTCACGCGTCACATGCCGGACAATGTCACAACCAGAATCCGGCGAGACTATGACGCCACCCTGAATCCGACGGACCGGATCATGTCGCCGGAGGAACTGGTCAGCGCGGCGGAGGGCATGGACGCGATGATGATCTGCGGCTCCGAGAAGATCACGCCTGCGCTGCTGGAGGCGCTGCCCGACAGTGTTCGCATGATTGCCACCTATTCCGTCGGCCATGAACATATCGACCTTGCGGCGGCGAGGGCGCATGGGGTGACCATCACCAATACGCCGAAAGTGCTGGATGCTGCCGTGGCCGAAGTGGCGATGCTGTGCCTGCTGGGTGTCGCACGGCGGGGGCATGAGGGGCAGACACTGGTGCGGCAGGGCAAGTGGGCTAGCTGGAACTCCACCATGCTGCTGGGCAAGCAGGTCAGTGGTGCCCGGATCGGTATCCTGGGCCTGGGCGGGATCGGACAGGCCGTCGCTGCCGCTGCCCGCGGGTTCGGCATGCAGGTCCACTATCACAACCGCAATCGCCTGCCGCAGGAAGAAGAGAGTGGTGCCCGCTATCACGCCACTGCCGCAGAACTGTTTGCCGTCTCCGACTTCCTCTCGATCAGCTGTCCCAGCACCGATGAGACCCGTGGCATGGTCAACGCCGACCTGATCGCGCAGATGCCGGACGGGGCGGTCATCGTCAATACGGCGCGCGGTGACATCATCAACGATGGCGACCTGATCGCCGCCCTGGAGTCAGGCAAGCTGTTCGCCGCCGGTCTCGATGTCTTCGCCAACGAACCGAATCTGGACCCCCGCTACCGGACCATGGAGAACGTGTTCCTGATGCCGCACCTGGGCAGTGCCAGCGTCGAGACCCGTGACGCTATGGGGTTCTGCTGCCTCGACAATCTGGACGCATTCTTCCAGGGCAAGCCTTGCCTCACCCCCCTCTAGGTGCGCGGAACATCTTGCCGGTCAATCGCATGAATAATTTCAATGCATTGATTTTATTGATATTTTTTCTGGCATGACGGTTGCTTTGATAGGCTCGTGAACAGAGAGCACATCAGATCAGGAGTATCCGGTCATGAGCCTTGCAACGCTGAACGATCCGCTTCCCAGCCTGAATTACGCGCCCTACGTCGGTCGCCTTGCTGACGAGGTCCTCAGCCGATACGGCAAGTCGAGCCCGGATTTCAACGGCGACGGACTGCAGTTGCTGGAACGCCTGCTCGACTTCGCGGCCAACGCGGAACAGCAGCTTGCCCAGCAGCGCCGACAGATCAGGGCGCTGGAGGAACTGACCCGCACCGATGCCCTGACCGGCATGCTCAATCGCCGCGGTTTCGAGGAGGCGATGACGGCACTGCTCGGAACGGCGCAACGCTATAACGAGGAAGGCGTGATCTGCTTCATCGACCTTGATGGCTTCAAGCAGGTCAACGACACCTTCGGCCACCATGCCGGCGACCAGGTGCTTTGCGAGGTTGCGATCTGGTGGCGCGCATCGGCGGTGACGAATTCGTCGTCGTGCTGTCCCGCACCACGCTTAGCAACGGCCTGAAGAATGCGCGTCGGCTGCAACGCCTGCTCGACGGCATGGTCGTCACCACCGACATGGGCCAGAAGATCGACACCTCCGCCTCCATCGGCATCCACTGCTATGGCCCGGACACGGAACTGCGTCGGGTGATGCAGGAAGCGGACAGCGCCATGTATGCGGAGAAGGCACGCCGCAGGAACGGCGGCAACAATCTGGTTGCGATCAACACGGAAGTCTCCGCCGGCTGAGACCCGCCGACAGGACCGCCATGCGTTCCGGCCCTACTGCGCGGTCCAGCCGCCGTCCATCGGCATGCCGGTGCCCGTGATCGCCGCGCCTGCATCGGTCGACAGGAAGACGGTCAGCGCCCCGATCTGTTCCACGGTCGCGAATTCCTTGGTCGGCTGTGCGGCCAGCAGAACGTCGCGTTTCACCTCTTCCTCCGTGATCCCGCGCGCCCTGGCGGTATCCGGTATCTGCTTCTCCACCAGCGGCGTCAGCACATAGCCCGGACAGATGGCGTTCACGGTGATCCCGTGCTGCGCGACCTCCAGCGCCGCCGTCTTCGTGAACCCCAGAACGCCGTGCTTCGCCGAGACGTAGGCCGACTTGAACGGGCTGGCCACCAGACTGTGGGCGGAGGCGATGTTGATCACCCGGCCCCAGCGTCGCGCCTTCATGCCCGGCAGCGCCGCCGCGGTTCCGTGGAATACCGCCGACAGGTTGATCGCCAAGATCCTGTCCCACATGTCCGGGGGAAAGTCCTCGATGGGGGCCACGTGCTGGATCCCGGCATTGTTGACCAGGATGTCCACCTTGCCGAATGCCGCCTGGGTGGCCGCCACCAGATTTCGGACCGCATCACCGCTGGCTGCATCCGCCGACAGATAGCGGACGTCGGCCCCGTGGCGCGCGGCCACTTCGGCGCGCAGGTCCTCTGCGGCGTCAGCAGCGCGACTGCCGTTCATCATCACCATCGCCCCGGCAGCGGCCAGCGCCTCCGCACAGCCGAGACCGATCCCCGACGTGGAACCGGTCACCAGCGCCACCTTTCCCTGCAACATGCCCTTGTGTCTCCGATCAAATCATCAAACTGCCCCCATGATGCGCCGCGGGCCGCGAACCGCAAGTGCGGGGCCGAAGGTGCGACGCCGCTGCCTGATCCGCGACCGGGTCTTTGCCGTAGAGTGGGCGGCGCAAGATGGCGGGCAATGCTGCCCGTGACCAGGAGATGCAGGAGACATTCATGGCCAGTGACAACCTTCATGCCCCGCGCGAACGGCTGAGCGCCGAGACCATCCACATGCACCAGGCAATCACGTCGCTGATGGAGGAACTGGAAGCCGTGGACTGGTACCGCCAGCGTGCCGACGACTGTGACGACAAGGATCTGAAGGAGATCCTGCTGCACAACATGCGCGAGGAGATCGAGCACGCGGCAATGGTGCTGGAATGGCTGCGCCGCAACAGCGCGGACTTCGACGGCCAGTTGCGCAAGTTCCTGTTCAAGGATGACGAGATCGCCGACCATTGAGTTCGGTTGACATCAACGGGCTGACACCGGTCAGGCGCGCCTATGGCATCCTGACCGGGGATGACGAGGGCCGGGTCTGCCGCGACATTCCCGAATCGGCCTGCAACGAACAGCCCCGCAATTTCATGACGCACGTGCTCAGCCTGTCGCTGACAAAGGTTGGCGACGGGCTGGTCGATCCGAAACTCGTGCTCGCCTGGCTGATGACGGCGCTGGGCGCGCCCGCCGGACTGATCGGACTCCTGGTCCCGGTGCGGGAGGCCGGGGCGCTGCTACCGCAACTCTTCATATCCGGCGGGATCCGGTCACTTGCCGTCCGCAAGTGGATCTGGTCGGCAGGCAGCATCCTGCAGGGACTGGCCGTGATCGGCATGGGGCTGGTGGCGCTGACGCTGGAGGGCGCGCCGGCTGGCTGGGCCATTGTCGGACTGCTGGCCATCATGGCGACGGCGCGCAGTATCTGCTCCGTCAGTTACAAGGACGTGCTGGGCAAGACGGTGTCCAAATCGACCCGGGGAACCGCCACGGGCACGGCAGGCAGTCTCGCCTCCGGCGCCGTGCTGCTGTTCGGGCTGGCGCTCAGCCTTCACCTGCTGGCGCAGACCGTCACCACCATCGCCATCGTACTGCTGTTCGCGGGCGGTGCCTGGCTGCTGGCGGGGGCCCTGTTCACGACATTGCAGGAATCACCGGGTGCCACGGAGGGTGGTGGCAATCCGTTTGCCGTGGCCATCAGACAGTTGCGCCTACTGGGGGAGCGGAAGCAACTGCGCCGCTTCATCGTGGCGCGGGGACTGCTGGTGGCGACCGCACTGGCACCGCCCTATCTGCTTGCCATGGCGGGGGAGAGCGGGCGCAGCGGCCTGGCCGACCTGGGCCTGTTCGTCATCGCGGCAGCCCTTGCCTCCATTCTCGGCGGTTATGTCTGGGGACGGCTCTCCGACCGGTCCAGCCGCAAGGTACTGGCCCTGTCCGGCCTTCTGGGTGCGGCAACCCTCGCCGGGGCGCTGGCGATGCAGCAAGCCGGGATGCTCGGGCAGAACGGCAGCTTCTGGCTTGCGCCACTGCTGTTCGTCCTGACACTGGCCTATCAGGGGGTCCGGCTGGGCCGGTCCACTCACCTGGTGGACATGGCTCCAAAAGATGATCGCGCCGCCTATACCGCCCTTGCCAACACCATCATCGGCATCCTGCTGCTCGGGACGGCTGCCATCGGTGTCATTGCGGAAACCCTTGGTATTGCGGCCGCCATCGGCGTCTTCGCCCTCATGTCGCTTGCCGGCGCGGGCGTCGCGCTGGGCCTGGATGAAGTACAGCAGGATGATCCCGAATGATCGAAGCCGCGCTGCACAGGACCCTGGAGGTGGTGATCGGTCTGCCGGACAGGCAACCGCATCCGTCGTTGCCGAAGCGGCTGGACAGCCTGTTCCGCGACCTCGCCTCACCCGAGAGTGCCAATCTGCCGTTCGAGATCGAGGATCTGATCTGGGCGGTCTGGTGCGAGCACAGCGACGCGAAAGCGGCGGATCTGATGCAGCGCGCCATCACGGCAATCGCATCCGGCGACCATGATGGCGCGGGCAGGTTGCTTGATGACCTGTGTGCCAGCCAGCCGCAATGGGCGGAGGCGTGGAACAAGCGCGCCACCCTGCACTACGTCGCGGGCCGTCACGAACAGAGCCTGAATGACATCCAGCAAACGCTGCTTCGTGAGCCCCGTCATTTCGGAGCCCTGTCCGGATTCGGTCAG
>CAXBNO010000110.1:0-8342 GCA_963976775.1 uncultured Kordiimonadales bacterium | reverse complement strand
CGCCGTCCCGGTCATGCTGGAGATCGGCAAGGAGCCGGTGCTGGGCATGGCCATGGAGGATATCCTGGCGGAGGCCGCCGACGACCTGATGGCCGAAGCCTCGGTGTTGCTATGATGGACGGCGCAATGGTGGTCAATGGTGCCCGGCTGCACCCCGATCCGAGCGCCGCCCTCTGGTGGCCTGCGGAGCGGATGCTGATTGTCTCCGACCTGCATTTCGAAAAGGGATCGGCCATGGCGCGCCGGGGCCATGGGCTGCTTCCACCCTATGACAGCGCCGCGACGCTGACCCTGCTGGAGGGGCTGTTGGCGAAGTACCGCCCGGCCCGGCTGTTGGCGCTGGGTGACAGCTTTCACGATGGCGAAGCCTTCGCCCGCCTGAGCCGCGATGAAACGGATCGGCTGACGGCACTTTCGCAGCGGCAGGAGATGATCTGGATCAGCGGCAACCATGACCCGGAACCGCCCGCGCACATCGGGGGCCGGGTCCTGGCCGAATACCGCTGCGGCCCGCTGCTGTTTCGTCATGAGCCACAGCCGGGGCGGGCAACCGGGGAAGTGGCCGGGCACCTGCACCCGAAGGCGCGGGTGCGCGGACGTGGCCGCAGTGTCCGTGCCCGCTGTTTCGTGACCGACGGGTTGCGCCTGATCGTGCCGGCCTTCGGGGCCTATACCGGTGGTCTGGATGTTATGGATGCCGCCTTCCGGCCGCACTTTCCCGGCGCGTTTCACGCATGGATGCTGCTGCGTGACCGGGTGCATCCGGTCCGCTCCTCTCGGCTGGCCGGAACGCCGATGGACGCCTGAAGCCGTCAACCGGTCTGGGCTGCCGCCGCGTCTTCCTCCTCCCAGGCCGAGCGCTTGCGGTAGATCGTCTGGGGCGCAATCCCGAGCAGGGCCGCTGCAGTACGGATATTGCCGTCGCAGCGGGCAATTGCCCCCTCGATATATTCCCGCTCGACGGCTGCAAGCGGGCGAATCTCGGCTGACAGGGACTTGACGTCCGACGGTCGCGCACCGGAAGGCGTCGGCGCGGGGGCGATACCGGGTTCCGCCGCTGGCGGCACCTTCGACACGGGAACACTGGGTGTGACCAGCGACAGCGGTGGCGGCAGCATCTCCGGCGTCACATGCTCGCCATCGTGCAACACGACCGTATTGTGGATGACGTTCTGCAGCTCCCGGACATTGCCCGGCCACTCGTAGGACATCAGCACGGCGGCGGTCGCCGGATCGAAGTCGCGGAACTTCCGCTTCTCCTGCTCCGCGAACCTGGCCAGGAAGACGCGGGCGATCTTGACGATGTCGTCGTCGCGATCCCGGAGCGGCGGCAGGTGCAGCGGAATCACGTGCAGGCGATAGTAGAGGTCTTCCCGGAACCGGCCTGCCTTGACCTCCGCCATCGGATCCCTGTTGGTGGCGCAGATCAGCCGTACATCGACCTTTTCCGTCACCGAGGCCCCGACCTTGCGATAGGTCTCGGTCTGGACGAACCGCAGCAGCTTGGCCTGCAGATCCAGATCCATCTCGCAGACCTCATCCAGGAACAGGGTGCCGCCATTGGCCATGGACGCCGCACCTTCGCGCTCCCCCAGTGCCCCGGTGAAGGCACCCTTCACATGGCCGAAAATCTCGCTCTCCATCAGGTCGTGCGGGATGGCGGCGCAGTTGATGGCGATGAAGGGGCCGTTGCGGCGCGGGCTGCGGTTCTTGATCGCTTCCGCGCAGACTTCCTTGCCGGTGCCGCTCTCGCCCGTGATGAAGACGGTCGCCTTGGACGGGGCCGCAGCCTCGACAATGCGGTAGACCGCCTGCATCACCAGCGCGCCACCGACAAATCCCTCGAACCCGTCCTTGTCGATCTCGTCACGGTAGGTATTGACGATATCCAGCAGTTCCGTGCGCTCCAGCGCGTTCTTCAGCGTCACCTTCAGGCGATCGGCGTTGAACGGCTTGACGATGAAGTCGGCGGCACCCGCCTGCATCGCGGTGACGGCGGTCTGCACCGACCCGTGGGCGGTGATCACGATCACCGGCAGGTCCGGATCGACTTCCTGCACGCGCCGCAGGATGTCCATGCCGTCCATGTCCGGCAGTTTCAGGTCCAGCAGGATTGCGTCCGGGCGGTGTCGTTCGATATGTTCCAGCGCAGGGTGACCAAGTTCCTCGTGATGCACCTCGTAGGGTTCATTCCGCAGGAACTGGATATAGCTGCGGGCGAGCGTGGGCGTATCCTCGACCAGCAGGATCTTGCTGGCACCATTTCTGCTCATGTTCTGCAACTTTCCATCAGTCAGTCAGCCGCGCAGGAGCAGTGGCCTACCGGATTGTGGGTCTGGTTTGTCACTCCTACGCGGCGCGACAGAGGCGACATACTGCAGTGACGCTGCTAAATTGCGTTCTCAAATGCGTTCGGTCAATATTCTTAGCAATGGTTCGGTCGCCGGAGCCGGAGAGGAAAGCCTTTCCGGTCGGTCGGGATGGGTGCGTTTCGGGCTCCTCGGCCTGGCCATCGCCGTGCTGATGGCGACAACTGTCTTTTCCATCCTGACACTGCGCCAGGAATACAATTCCAGTTCCAGCCGCTATGACAGCGTGGTCTGGGGTGCAACCCACACGCGCAGCGAACTTTCCCTGTTTCTCAGCACGCTGGACAACTATGTGCTCGGTACGGCGGGCATGTCCCAGGCCGAATTCCAGCAGCGCTTCGGCTACATGAAGCAGCGTCTGCCGACCTTCCTGGCGGCGATGCAGAGCGACAGGGGCGATTCACTCGGTGCGCGCTCCATCGCGGCCAGCATTGCCCGCACGTTCGAGGTCAATGACGCGCGGCTGATGTCGCTGCAGACCGGCGATTTCCGGAACTACAGCACGGTGCGCAAGGATCTCGTGGCCCTGTTCCAGTCGCTGCAGCAACTGACGAACTCCTCGGAACTGACGGTCACGCAATCACGGGTGGACCGGCTGGAACCGATCTACTTCGAACTGCTATTGTCCGCTGTCGGGACGCTGCTGGGCGCGGGGACCCTTGTCTGGTTCCTGATCCGCGAGATCAGGAGAACGCGGCGGCTCTACAGGAAGGTCGCGCGAGCGGAGGCGCGCGAGAGTGCCGCCCGCACCCAGTTGCTGGAAGCCATCGATGCCATGACGGACGGTTTCGCGCTGTTCGATGCCGATGACCGGGTCATCCTGTTCAATGCCAAGTACCGGGAATTCTACGCCACCAACGATGACCATATCGTCGAGGGGGAGCGTTTCGAGGACATCATCCGCAAGACCGTGACCGAGCGCGTCACCACCGGCGGCCAGAGTCCGGACGTCTGGGTGGCGGAGCGTCTGGCACGGCATCGCAGCCCGGCGGGACCGGTTGAAACACAACTTGCCGATGGCCGCTGGCTGCTGGTGGGTGAGTTCGTGACGGAAGAGGGCGGACGGGTCAGTGTTCACACCGACATCACCGCACAGAAGGAGAATGAAAGCGCCCTGAAGGAAGCCAAGGAACACGCGGAAGACGCCAACGTCGCCAAGTCGCGGTTCCTGGCGATGATGAGCCACGAGATCCGCACGCCGATGAACGGCGTCCTCGGCATGACCAACCTGCTGATGGAAACACCGCTCAACGGGGAGCAGCGTCAGTACGCCGAGACCGTGCGGCTCTCGGGGGAGGCGCTGCTGACCATCATCAACGACATTCTCGACTTCTCGAAGCTGGAGGCCGGCAGGCTGGAGCTGGAGGATGTGGCCTTCGACCTGTCCGATCTGGTCGATGGCGTCACGGACCTGCTCTCCGCCCGTGCCTTCGAGCGCGGGATCGAGGCGGTTGTCATTCTCGACCCGGCGATCCCCAGGACGCTCAACGGCGATCCGACCCGCATCCGTCAGGTGCTGCTCAACTTCGCCGGCAATGCGATCAAGTTCACGGAGACGGGCGGTGTCACGATCGACGTGGCACTTTCCGGCGGGACGGAGGCATCGCCGATCCTGCGCTTCGATGTGCGCGATACCGGCATCGGCATTCCGAAGGATCGTCAGGACGCCCTGTTCCAGGAATTCACGCAGGTCGATGCGTCGACGGCCAGGCGCTATGGCGGTACGGGGCTGGGACTGGCGATCTGCAAGCGCCTGGTCGGTCTGATGGATGGCCGGATCGGTCTGGAGAGTGTCGAGGGCGAGGGCAGCACGTTCTGGTTCGAGGCAGCGCTGAAACGGGCCGAGAAGCCTGCCAGCGATCCCCTGGCCAGCCTGCTGCGCATGACCGAGGGGCGCTCCGTCGCGGTCCATTCCGCCAATGCGGTGCTGCGCGAGGGGCTGGCCGCGCGGGCGCGTGGGCTGGGGCTGACGGTGACCCATCTGGCCCCGGACATGCAGCCGCCCGGGGAAGCCGTGGATCATGCGATCATTGCGGGGGAACTGGCGGAATCCGCAGATGTTTCAGCGATCCGCGCTCTGCGTCGAATGGTCGGCGGGCAGATGCTGATTGCCATCACACCGGCGCAGCGCGGTCGTGTGGACGCATTGCTGGGGCGCGGTTTCAGCGGTTTCGTGACCCGTCCGGTGCGGCTGTTGCCGCTTGCCCGGACGCTGACGGGCCGGAATCTGGAACATGACGCCAGTGTGGCGACGGAAACGGAACAGGTTGGCGACGTTGCTGCCCGTGGCAGCCGTGTGCTGGTCACCGACGACAATCGCATCAACCTGCAGGTCGCCCGCGTGATGCTGGAGAAGGCAGGGTATGTCGTTGACACGGCGGAGGACGGTGCCGCCGCGCTGGCGGCCGTGTCGGAGAAGCCGTTCGAACTGGTACTGATGGACGTGCAGATGCCGGACATGGACGGGTTCGAGGCGACAGCGCGGATCCGGGCACTTGGCGGCAACCGGGCGGCGGTTCCCATTGTTGCGGTCACCGCCAATGCCATGGCGGAACATCGGGAGGAATGTCTGGCGAAGGGCATGGACGATTTCATCGCCAAGCCCTTCGACAAGGTCGAACTGCTGCAGCTCGTCTCCCGCTGGGCACTGATCGGTGCCCGTGCCACCGGTGGGCCGGAGCGGAGGAGCGAACAGGATGCAGTGTCAGATGAAATCCTGTCACCGGCTGTTGCGAAACCTTCCGCCACGGGCGAAGGCCTGCCGGATACCGGGTCGGTGGTCGAGCCGGAGGCGGACGGAGCCGCCCTGATCGATCAGGCCATCCTGGATCAGTTCGCCGAGGATGTGGGGGAGGATATCCTGCCCGAACTCATCACGGCCTTCATCGAGGATACCCTGCAGCGTCTGGAGACCCTGCAGCAGCCCCCGGATGCGGCGAACCGTGAAACGCTGGGCCGGGAGGCACACAGTCTGAAGGGCAGTGCCGGAACGGTGGGTGGCATGCAACTGTTCGAGGCCGCGCGGGAAGCCGAGGAACTGTTCGAGCAGAACCGGCTGGAGGCCGCCGGAGCGGCTGTGGCGCGTCTGGCGCCGATCGCCGAGCGAACCGTGGCCGCCTATGGCAAGATGCTGGCTGCGCGGGCTGCATGATTCGACATACCCGCGATGATGGGCATGGCATCAGGCTTGCTTGAATTTGACTGAATCACGGAATGTGACACCAAGTCGGTGTCGCTGATGCGGTTGAGGACCAACAGAATGGACCAGATTTCGGGACGGAGCAGTGCAGGGACCATGGTCTCTGACGAATCGACCGATGTTTCCGGTTTCGTGCTTCCGGCCGGTCAGGTCGAGGGGGCGGTTGATCGCGTCGATTCCGTGGAAACCGTGCAGTTGAGCGGCTCCCCTGATGGCGGCACGCTTTCGGTGCGGACCGTGTTCGGCGATGTCTTCGTGGTGCATGTCGATGGCCGTCAGGGTCCGTTGCAGAGCGGTGAACGGGTCGGGCCCGGCGACATCATCCTGACCCGGGGCGATGGCGCGGTCGAACTGGTGACAGCCGATGGTGCCGCCGCATTCTTTGACAGCGACAGCCGCATTCTGCTGGAGGCACCCGAGGAATCCGGTTCCAGCGAACCGCAGTTCTTTGTCATTCAGGGCCAGTTCGCGATCGACAATACCGCCGCGACCGTCGGCGGTGCGGAGGTTCTGTTCGTCCGTACGCCAGTGGCCAACCTGACCGTGCGCGGCGCGCGGGTCATTGGCAAGGCCGCGCCTGAGGCGCAGGCCAATACCTTCGTGCTGCTGCCCAGCGTCAGTGGCCTGGCGGCAGGTTCCGTGGCGGTGGCAACGGCAGGGGCCGTGCTGGTTCTGGATCAGCCGCTGCAGGGCATGGAAGTGCTTTCCATGTTCCGCCAGCCGACACCGCTCAGCGATGTGGATGTGGACATGCTTCTCGGGGCCTTTGCCCCGGGTGTCCTGGCCTATGCCGATCTGGGTGAACTGCCTGATGCCCCGGAACCGGAAGATACCGGCGTGCTGACGCAGTTGCGCGCCGCTCTCGGCCTGGACGACGACGGCGATGTCGAAGTCGCCGCAGGCGAGGAAATTGGTGATGCCGCCGCCGAGGAAGATGTCATCGGCAGCATCGGTGACGATGACCTGGATGACCGCAACGAAGATGACGAACAGAACAACAATGATGATGACGGCAACAATGGCGTCATCGCATTCGACGGTGCCCAGACCTTCGATATCGCCAATGGCGACGCCACCCTGACTGGTGGTGCGGGCATCGACACGCTGACCATTCTTGCCGACGCAGACCAGACGAACGTCGTGAGCGGTGAAACCGTGAACGGCCAGGCCGTGCTCAATTTCGATGTCGAGGGCAGGGAGACGCAGGTCACGCTGCAGGATGTCGAGGAGCTTGAAGTCGATCTCGGCACGCAGGGCGATCAGGTGGTGCTGGGCAACCTCACCGGCTCCGGCATTCTGGACAATACCATCGTGGTCCGCGCCGGTGACGGTGGTGATCTGCTCGACGGGTCAGGCGCGGGCATTGCGCTGGAGCTGTTCGGCGGCGCCGGTGATGACACACTGACAGGGGGAACGTCCGCTGATCTGCTGGATGCCGGCACGGGCGCCAACACGCTTTCCGGCGGTGCAGGAGACGACCGGATCGTCGGCGGGGTCGGCGTGGATCGCGCGGTCTATGTCGGCGACCGGAGCGGGTTCAGGCAGACGGTCGATGACGCCAACGGCGAGATCACGCTGGCCGATACGGTCGGCGCGGAAGGCACCGACACGCTGACGGCGGAGATCGACGAGATCGATTTCAACGGCACCCTGTTCGACATTACCCAGGGCGATGCGGCGGACAACACGCTGACCGGCGATGCCAACAACAATTTCCTGGCCGGGCGTGGCGGCGATGACACGCTTTCCGGCGGGGATGGCAATGACTTCCTGACCGGCGGCAGCGGCACCGACACGGCGATCTTCAGCGGCGTCGCCCCCGGTTTCATTGCCAATGTCTCCGCTGATGGCTTGACCGTTGTCCTGCAGGATACGGTCGGGTCAGAGGGCACGGACACGCTGTCGACGGATATCGAGATCCTGGATTTCGGCGGCACCGGCCTCAATACGACATTCGGGACAGGTGGCAATGATGCCCTGACCCAGGACAATGGTGGTGCGGTTGCTGTCGGCGGTGACGGCAATGACACCATCATCGGCGGCGACGGCAGCGACGTGCAGTTCGGCGGTGCCGGGCAGGACAGCCTCTCCGGTGGCGCGGGCGGCGACACGCTGCTCGGCGAAGACGGTGATGACACCCTGACCGGCGGCAGCGGCGACGATGTCTTCTCCGGCGGCAGCGGGACGGACCTGGCAGTCTTCGCGACCGCGATTGAGGGTGTGACCGAGACGATTGCCGACGGCTCCGGCTTCACCATCGTGACGGCGGCCGAGGGTACGGACACCATCAACAACGATGTGGAGCAGGTCACCTTCGCAGCAGAGACCTTCGACCTCTCGATTGCCACTGACAATGCCGAGAACCGGACGCTGGGCGACGGCAATGACATTCACGCGGCACTCGGCGGCAATGACACCATCAGCGCTGGCGCGGGTCGTGACGCGATCCTGGCGGGCGACGGCAATGACGATGTCTCCGGCAATGCGGGCCAGGACACGCTGCTGGGCGAGGCCGGCAATGACACGCTGACCGGCGGTGTCGGCAATGATGTGCTGTCCGGCGGCGCTGGCGCGGCAGACCGGGTGGTCTATGCCGGGGCGGTCGGCGATTTCACGTTCTCGGCGAACGACGATGGCAGCGCGATCACGATCACCGACACGGTGACCGGCGATGTCGACGAGGGCACGGACCAGTTGGACGGCACCTTCGAGGAGGCACAGTTCTCCGGTGAGTCATTCGTGCTCACATCCGGCAATGCGGACGATGAAGCGCT
>CAXBNO010000109.1:0-8410 GCA_963976775.1 uncultured Kordiimonadales bacterium | reverse complement strand
GTCCCGTGTAGGCCGGCTTGCGCTTCTCGCTGAACGCGGTCAGCCCCTCCACCACATCGTCGGAGCGGCCATAGCCTTCCCAGACCTCCATCTCGGTGCGCAGCGCGCGGTCGAGCGGCATGTCGAGGCCCTGATCCACCATCTGTTTCATCAGGCGCGTCGCCAGCGGGCTCTTCTCCGCAATGCGGGCCGCGACCCGCTCCACCGTCGGGATCAGTTCATCGTCCGCCACGACGTCATTGAGCAGTCCCCATTCGAGCAAGGTCCGGGCGGGCAGAAGCTCCCCGGTCAGCAGCAGATACTTGGCGCGGGTCTCGCTGATCTTGCGCGGCAGGCGGATGGAACTGCCACCGCCGGGCAGCATGCCGAAATTGATGTGTCCGTCACCGATCTTCGCGCTCTCCACGGCGAAGGCCAGATCACAGGCCAGCAGCAGCTCGATCCCGCCCGCTGCCGTGATGCCGTTCACGGCGGCAATCGTCGGCTTCTCGCATTCGCCGACCACGGCAAAGGCCTCGTAGGCCTGACGCATGAAGGTCCGGACCTTCTCCGGATCGCCCTGCCCCATGAAGCTGAGGACATACTTCAGATCGGCCCCGGCGGAGAACGCCCGACCGGAGCCGGTGAAGACCAGCACCTTGACCTCCGGATCCGCCTCCACCTTGCGCACCACCTGCGTGTAGCCGTCCAGGATGTTCTGGTTCATGGCGTTCAGGGCCTCGGGCCGGTTCAGGGTCACCCATGCAACCCCGTTCCTGACCTCATAGCGCATGTCTTCGTTCATCTGTCTGTCCTCCCCAGGAATTCCGATCCGTTCGGCAGTGCCGCTTTCCGGTACAACCCTGTCCATGATGCCGTTGCCCGGCGGATAAGACCAGTGCAGGACGGACATGGTACCGTCGATGTCCCGGGCAGTGGACGTGCAGGGCCTACTTCAGTTCGACTTCGATGAAGCGGAAGGGGAAGTCGTTGTCGTTGATCACGTCGTGCTCCACCCCGGCCTCGCGGGTATAGGACACGCCGGTCTGCAACGGTGCCTTCGCCAGGCCATCCGAGGTCTCGATGGTCAGGTCACCGGTGGTCACGGGCACCACGACATAGTCCATCGCGTGGCGATGCCAGCCCGTATGGCCGCCGGGCGGGAAACTCCATTCGGTCACCACGACGCGATCCGTCTCAAGCTGCTTCGTGCCAGTCGCAAGGGGGCGTTCGGTATTGCTCACGGGATTCTACTCCGGCTGTGGGGGCATGGACCGGCATGGCCGGTGCGCGCCGCAAGTGTCGCACAACAGGTTGACCTTTGCCGAGCCCTCCGGGAGATTCAGCACGACAGATCAGGCATCAGCAGCATTGGCGGAGATTTCCGGTGGACGCTTTCCCGGCACGGCCCGAACTCGACTATCCCTTTGGTGACCAGCGCCCGGAAGGGGCGGAGGTCATGGAAGTGGCGCCCGGCGTGCTGTGGGTCCGCATGGCAATTCCGATCCCCGGTCTGGACTACATCAACCTGTGGCTGGTCCGCGATGGCGAGGGCTGGGCCATGGTCGATACCGGGCTGAAGAGCCGCAGGATCATGGCCTGGTGGGAGGAGATCTTCGAGAAGCATCTGGAGGGGCGGCCCATCACCCGCATCCTCTGCACCCACTTCCATACCGACCACGTGGGCCAGGCCGGCTGGCTGACGGAGCGCTGGGGCTGCCAGCTCTGGATGACGCTGGGCGAATGGGCCTTCGGGCGCACCATGGCGCTGGACGTGGCGGAGCGGGTGCCGGAGGACGTGATCGAGCACTATCGCCGCATCGGCTACAGCGAGGAGATGCTGGAGGCACTCAGGGAGCGGGGCTACAACCGCGTCGCCAAGATGATGACGCCGATCCCGCGCAGCTTCCGCAGGCTCTACCAGGACCAGAAGGTCCGCATCGGCGCGCATGACTGGCAGGTACTGATCGGACGCGGCCATTCACCGGAACATGCCTCGCTCTGGTGCGAGGATCTCAACGTGCTGATCTCCGGCGACCAGATCCTGCCGCGCATCACGCCGCACATCGGTGTCTATCCGGCGGAACCGGACGCCAACCCGCTGAAACTCTATCTCGAAACCCTCGACGTCTTCCGCCCGCTGCCCGACGACGTGCTGATCCTGCCCGCGCACGGCGACCCGTTCCGCAGCCTGCACGCCCGGATCAACTACCTGCAGGACCATCACCGCGCCCGCCTGAAGTCCCTCTGGAAGGGCGCCGGGGACTGGTCATCGGTGCGGGAACTGCTGCCCACCATGTTCCTGCGCAAGCTGCGCCCGGACGACATGGGCCTGGCGATGTCGGAGGGGATCAGCCACATCCACATGCTGATCGGCCAGGGCCGCATGGAACGCAAGATCGGCGACGACGGCGTCTACCGCTACCGCTCCATCGGCCTGGAGGAGAAGGCGGCGTGAGCGGAGGCCGCTGCCCGGGGGTGCGGGAAGACGGAACCAGTACCGGTTCCGGGATCATGCAGCGCAGCGGTCGGGTGCGTGGACCCATGAACGAAACATCCGCATCTACGCGGAAACCGGATACTCTGTGGCGCTGCCTTGAAGGTCCGGTTATGCCTTTGTGGTTACAGGCGGACTTGGCCGATTTGGGCAGGAAGCGGAGCTCGCCACCGATGCGAACTGGTCTCGACGAAATTAATCAATCTGGCATCCAGCCAGTGATTCGTAGACTGCTTGGCGAGGCACTGAAGATCACATGCCAGAAATTATCAGTCATCCGGCGTTTCACCGTGCTCGATATTTGCTAGAAAGAGTATAAAAATACCCGGAGGTGTGGTCACCGTGAAACGATTGATCGATGCAAACCATGACGAGGCCAAAATTCATTTCCTAAAGGGAAGCAGCTATTTTAGCGGTGATTTTCCAGAATATATCAGTTTCGAGCCGATATTGGCTGAGGTAGCTGATGTGATCGGTAATAAGAACCTATCTGATTTTGAGACTAAAGAAAAATCGGCAAACTTTGATGGCGTCAACTATAATTTCACTGCGAACAAGGACGGTCGGTTCTCATGGCGCCCATACGAGTTGATCCATCCCGCCATTTATGTAAGCTTAGTGAATCTTATTTGCACTCCAGAAAATTGGACAATAATCACATCTCAGATGAAATATTTTGAGTGTGGCTCTGTCATTTCTTGTGGCTCTCCGATCATGTCTATTGATGAACAATCGGATAACGCCACACAGGTGCGAAATTTGTGGCAGGAAGTAGAGCAAAAATCTATTGCATACTCACTGGATTTCAGCCACCTCATTCACACTGATGTTACGGACTGCTATGGATCACTCTATACGCACAGCATCGCCTGGGCCTTGCACGGCATTGAAACTGCGAAGCAGAAACAAAACGACAAGAAGCTGCTGGGCAACCAGATTGATTTTTTGATTCGGTCATGCCGATACGGTCAGACCAATGGCATCGCACAAGGATCCGTGCTCATGGATTTCGTGGCGGAGTTGGTTCTTGGTTGGGTTGACCTTCAAATCACCGAAAAACTCTCCGAAAGATCTGGTGAGGCTAGTAAATTCAAGATACTTCGCTACCGCGATGACTACCGAATATTTGCGAATAGCGATGTATGTGCTGAAGCCGTCTTGAAGATCGTCAGTGATAAACTGCGCTCAGTCGGCATGAAGCTCGGAGTTGCAAAAACGATGGTTTCATCCAACGTCGTCGAAGGCGCGATCAAACCAGACAAGCTCGCCGGAATTGAACTGCAAGACTTGGGTGCAGAGAACGCGAAGACATTGCAGAAGCAACTCCTTAGGCTTCATGCGTTCGGTCGACGCCATCCCAACAGTGGCGCTCTGAGGCGGCTTTTGAGTGAATTTCATTCCAAAATCGTGCAACAAAATGAAAGACCCGATGATTTAGAAGTGCAGATCGCTATTGCTACAGACATTGGGATGATATCGCCACAGGCATTCCCTGCGGTGGCAGGTATCTTAAGCCACCTCATCTCACTCGCTGAGAAGGAACAGAAGGGACACCTGTGGGGAAGGGTACGGGATAAGATGCGCCGCGTTCCGTACAACGGATACTTGGAAATCTGGCTGCAACGCGTGACCAAACCGAAAGAGGTTGGCTTTCAGTTTGATAGCGATGAAGCCATCTGCCGGATCGTAAACCGCGAACCCGTGCAGCTTTGGGAGAGCACATGGATCAAAAGCAGGACTCTGACGAAGGCGATCCATGCATCCAAGATAATCGTGAACGACCCTAACGAAATTTCCGAAGTGGTTGCGCCAAGCGAGATCGAACTATTTATGAAGAATGCATGGACCTATTAGCGAATAGGACGATCACTGGTGCATGAATTATCGTTTTTTGTGCTATGGACTCCCACTAGGCCTGCTATCCTGATCTTCCCGTCTTCAGCCATTCAGCACATTCCGGTCCCAGTTTACGCAGCGCCATTTCCTCGCAGGCGGCGGTGAAGGTATCGCGCCAGCGGTCGTTGATGCCCTGGTGGACGAAGGTCTCGGCACTGCCGAGCGGAACGCTCGCCGTGGCATTGGCCTTCACGTCATCGAGGCTCAATGCTCCAGACACACAAAAACGCCCGGCGGCGGAGCCACCGGGTCGTCCTGTGCGATCGCGTTCCCGTCAGGGTGTGATCAGAGCCCGTCGCGCTGCGCGCGCTTGCGGGCCAGCTTGCGGGCACGACGCACCGCCTCGGCCTTTTCCCGCGCACGGCGCTGGGACGGCTTCTCGTAATAGTTACGAAGCTTCATCTCACGGAAGATGCCTTCCCGCTGCATCTTCTTCTTCAGGACCTTCAGTGCCTGGTCCACATTGTTGTCGCGTACGCTGACTTCCAAGGCGTTCCTCTTTCATCTCCAGCAATGGCCGACCCCCAACGGGCACGACCAGAGAAATAGATACCGGTCCGGCGAACCCGCGTTCGCCAGTCGCGGGGTCTATAACATGGGCAATCCGGCAGGCCGGGGACCACAGAGAGTCCCGAGCGGAACGCCCCTATTTCAGCACTTCCTCGGCGATGATCATCTTGCGGACCTCGGTCGTGCCTGCGCCGATCTCCAGCAGCTTGGTGTGCCGGTACAGGCGGTTGATCTCGCTTTCCCAGATGTAGCCGATGCCGCCGTGGACCTGCACCGCCAGATCAAGCACCCGGTTCATCATGTTGGCGGTGAACATCACGGAAGCGGCGCTGAGCTTGTGCACGTCGCCGCGCCCGCCTTCGCCCTCCACCAGATTGTTGACCGCCGAGAGGCCGCGATAGGTGAACAGGCGGATGGCCTCCACCCAGGTGTACATGTCGGCGATGTGGGACTGCACCATCTGGAAGCTGGCGATGGGCTTGCCGAACTGCTTGCGCTCCCGCGCATACTCGACCGAAAGCTCCAGCGCGCGCTCCGAGATGCCGAGGCAGATCGGGGAAATCATCGCCCGCTCCAGGTCCAGCCCGGACATGACGACGACATGGCCGCGATTCTCTTCCCCCACCATGTTGGCGGCGGGGACACGGCAGTCGTCGAACACCAGCTCACCGGTCTGGCTGCCCCGGAAGCCCATCTTGTTCAGCTTCTGCGCCACGCCGAAACCGGGAAAGTCCTTCTCCACCACGAAGGCGGAGATGCCCTTGGCACCCCGGTCGCGATCTGTCTTGGCATAGACCAGCAGCACGTCGGCGACGGGGCCGTTGGTGATGTAGAGCTTGCGTCCGTTCAGCACATAGTCGTCGCCGTCGCGCCGGGCGGTGGTGGCCATGGACCCCAGCGCATCCGACCCCGCCCCCGGCTCCGTCAGGCCGAGCGCGCCGATCAGGCTGCCGTCCACCAGTCCGGGGATGTAGCGCTTGCGGATGTCATCACTGCCGTTGCGCAGGATGTTGTTCATGCAGAGATTGTCATGTGCCACCCAGGCCAGCCCCAGCGCCGGGTTCCAGCGGCTGAAGGCCTGCAGCACCAGACCGGAACCGAAGACGTCCAGTTCCGCCCCGCCATACTCCGACGGGGCCGTGACACCGAGGTAGCCCATCTGGCCCAGCGCCCGGAATTCCTTGTCCGGCCACCATTCCTCGTCATCCATCCGTGACGCCAGAGGTGCGAGCTGTTCCCGGCCATAGCGGTCCGCCGTGTCCAGGATCCCGACCTGTTCCGGATTGAGGTCGAAGGCCTGCGCCCCCGACAGATTGTCACCCATTTCCATCATCGCCCTCCCCAAGCGAATCGCCGACCGCGATGCGGCCATCTCCCGTAACCGACAGGTAGATACCACAATCGACATGGCCGAAGCCCGATTGCAGCACCTTCGGAATCTGCATGTCCCGCTCCGCCGTTGCCGGGTTCACGTTCGTCGCGCCGCAACGGTCGATCCGCGCGAGGCCCTGCAGCCGCGCGCCGCCGGCCTTCACGGGCTTGCCGATCAGGTCGAATTCCGCCCAGGCGGGCATGTCATCGACGTAGATATTGCCGCGAAACCGCATCGGATCGACCGGCTTGCGCGCCACCCGCTCGATATCGCGCAGGGTGTTCAGGTTGATCAGCGACAGTACCGGCAGGCCGACATCGCTCAGTTCCGCGCCGGGCGCGGCGACGATGCGCGGCGCGCCACGCAGTTCCTCCTTCGCCCAGGCGGACAGGAACTGCTCGATCAGGCTGCGTCCGATGGGCAGGGACAGATTGCCCCGCGCCACCTGCCTGCCGTCCCGCAGCAGGGTCAGTGTCTGCCCGGCATCATCGAACTGCGCATCCAGCGTCGCCAGCCGCTCATGCTGCATCAGTTGCAGATAGCTGGTCTTGGGCAGATGTTTCGGATCAGCCGGATCGAAACCGGTCGAACCATGCGCGATCGCCCACTTGCGGTCGAAAGGCATGCTCTGGCCAGTGGTCAGGTCGATGGCGGTCAGGTCGTCGGCGGAGAGGCCCTTGACCGGATAGCGGCAGAGTCTGGTGATGCGTGTCATGGCGGGAGAGTGTCCCGACCCACCCCACGGATCAAGTGGCTGGCAGGCGACCAGGGCAATTGATTGCGGAATCCGGGCCGCCTCCGTCTTGCGCAGGCGTTGCACAATAACAACATGTGTGGTGTCGGGTTGCCCAGCAAGGGACCGGACATCCGAACCGCGCGACGACGCGCATCATCACAGGCAAACTCTAGTGAGACGCCGATGACAGGCCCGGAAAGGGGTGTCGGAGGCGGGCTTGGGAAAGAGGGAAGCATGGACTTCGAGAACTACACGGAACGGGCGCGCGGCTTTCTGCAAAGTGCCCAGGGACTGGCTGTCCGGTCCAATCATCAGCGTTTCACCACCGAGCACCTGCTGAAGGTGCTGCTGGACGACGAACAGGGCATGGCCGCATCGCTGATCGCGACCGCGGGCGGTGACGCGAAGCAGGCGCTGCAGCAGACCGAACTGGCACTGGGCAAGCTGCCGAAGGTCGAGGGCTCCGGTGCCGGGCAGGTCTATCTTGCCCCGGAACTGGCACGGGCCTTCGAACAGGCCGGCCAGCTGGCGACAAAGGCCGGCGACAAGTTCGTTACCGCGGAAATGATGCTGCTGGCCTTGGCCATGGCGAACGATGCCGAAGCGGCGAAGATCCTGAAAGGTGCCGGTGTTGCCCCGCAGGCGCTGAACACGGCAATCAATGACATGCGCAAGGGACGTACGGCGGACAGTGCCTCCGCCGAGGATGGCTATGACGCGCTGAAGCGCTACGCCCGCGACCTGACCGAAGCGGCGCGGGAGGGCAAGCTGGACCCGGTGATCGGCCGCGACGACGAGATCCGCCGCGCCATCCAGGTGCTGTCGCGCCGGACCAAGAACAATCCGGTCCTGATCGGTGAACCCGGCGTCGGCAAGACCGCCATCGCCGAGGGGCTGGCGCGCCGGATCATCGACGGTGACGTGCCGGAGGGGCTGAAGAACAAGCGCCTGCTGGTGCTCGACCTGGGTGCCATGATCGCAGGCGCGAAATACCGTGGCGAGTTCGAGGAGCGGATGAAGGCCGTGCTGCAGGAAGTGCAGTCGGCGGCGGGCGAGATCGTGCTGTTCATCGATGAACTGCATACGCTGGTCGGCGCAGGCAAGGCAGACGGGGCCATGGACGCCTCCAACCTGCTGAAGCCGGCCCTGGCGCGCGGCGAGCTGCATTGCATGGGCGCGACCACGCTGGCCGAATACCGCAAGCACATCGAGAAGGATGCGGCGCTGGCGCGGCGCTTCCAGCCGGTTTTCGTCGCGGAACCGACGGTGGAGGACACCATCTCCATCCTGCGCGGGCTGAAGGAGAAGTACGAGGTGCATCACGGTGTCCGTATCTCCGATACCGCCATCGTCTCTGCCGCGACCCTGTCGAACCGCTACATCACCGACCGCTTCCTGCCGGACAAGGCCATCGACCTGA
>CAXBNO010000108.1:0-8420 GCA_963976775.1 uncultured Kordiimonadales bacterium | reverse complement strand
GTGCCCCCCGGCACCTGGATGGAGCCGTACGGATAGCAGCCGTCGACGATGTTGGAGGGGTCGGAACCGGCCCCGAAGGGGCGCTCCCGCTCCGTGAACTCGATCGGGTGACCGCCACGGAAGCGGTAGCCGATGCGATCAGCCTCCGGTGCGACCTTCCAGGTGTCGGCGTAGAACTGCGCGCCGGACCTGTCGGTGACCCAGTGCCAGTAGATGCCCGGCAGGACACGAATTTCCGCAGGCGAGCCCGGCGCGCGGCGCAGGGAAGCGTCGAGCGACCGGCCTGCCGTGCCCTTGCCCTGACCCACAGGCACCTCGTCACCGACCGCCAGCGTCCGGCCCTGAAAGCCACCGAGGGCCCCCAGCGTGTAGGTGGAACGGCTGCCCAGGACAACGGGCACGTCGATGCCGCCGGAAACAGCGATATAGGCGCGCGCACCGCCCTTCAGATAGTCGAAGCTGAGCACCTGCCCGGCCTTGACCGCGAAGGACTCCCAGTTGGCCTGTTCGGCGCCATCGACCTTTGGCGTCATGGCGGCTCCGGTGACGGCGACCACCGCATCGGCGGTGAACTCCAGCTCCGGTCCCATGAAGGTGGCTTCCAGAACAGCGGCGTCGGACGCATTGCCGACCAGCAGGTTGGCCGCCTGCAGTGCAAGCTGGTCCATGCCGCCCGACTGCGGGATGCCGAGGTGGTAATAGCCGTGGCGCCCCATGTCCTGAACACTGGTGGCGAGGCCGGGGTTGAGAACCTTGATCATTTCAGTGCTCCCTCCAGCCTGGCGTTGCAGGCATTGATGTCGGCGTTGAATTCATCGAGGGAGAAGCGCACGTCACGGATCTTCGGCTCGTACGCGTTGGCTTCCACCGCCTCGACCGCCGCGTCATAGGTGTCGCGGTCGATGGGGGAGAACTTCACCAGATCACCCGGCTTGAAGAAGATCATGAAGTCGCGCAGGTAGCTGATCTGCTGCTGCGGGTCGAAGATCGGCATCGGCGTGACGCCGAACATCTGGTAGCCGCCGGCGCCGCGCACGGAATAGATGCAACTGAAACAGCCGCCGTAACCGACCGTCAGCTTCGGCGTGTCGGTACGGGGGCGCAGGTATTTGGGCACCTCGATCTGTTTCGTGCGTTCCACTGTCTGATAGAGGAACGGCAGTCCGGCCACGAAGCCGACCATCGACACGAACCAGGGCGAGCCGGAATGGGCGGCGATGAAGTCATCCACCGTGTCATAGCCGTTGATCCGTGCCGAATAGTCCAGGTCAGTGCCGCTCGGGTCCTGATGCCGTTCCCGGAACCGCATCAGCGTCTCGTGCGTCCAGGGATCGTTGTAGAGCACGGGCACCTCGACGATGCGGGTGTCCATGGACGATTCCGCGTTCTCCGCCTGAACTTCCAGCTTCTTGATCTCTGCCAGCATGTCGTCAGGCTTGATGATGTCCGGGTCGAACTTGATCTGGAACGAGGCATTGGCCGGGCAGATCTCGGTGACACCACGGATCTGGCTTTCGCGCACCGCGTTGGTCATGGAGAGGCTCTTGAAGAACGCCTCCAGCGACATTTCGGTATCGACCTCGCAGAAGACATGCTCGTCACCGCCGAAGGTGTATCTGGATTCCATTGAGAGAGAACCTCCTCTGGATTGCGTCAGGACGGAATGGGATGGGCCTCGAGCCAGGGCTCGAGATATTGCGTGTGGATGGCGTTCGCGCGGACGTCTGCGGATTGCGCCAGCGCCTTGTGCAGCGCCACCGTGGTCTTGAAGCCGTCGATGGTCAGTCCGTCGAGTGCCGCCGCCATGCGGTCGATCGCCGTTGCCCGGTCGGGGCCGTGCACGATCAGCTTGCCCAGCAGGGAGTCGTAGAAAGGCGGAATGGTATAGCCCTCGTACAGCAGGGTATCGAAGCGGACATGATCCGCCGTCGGCACCACCAGCCGCTCCACCGTACCCGGCGCAGGCATGAATCCGTTCGAGGGATCCTCCGCATTGATCCGGCACTCGATGGCGTGGCCGTTGAGGGCGATGTCAGCCTGCTTCAGGCGCAGCTTCTCGCCGCCCGCGATGCGGATCATCTCCTGCACCAGGTCGATGCCGGTGATCATTTCCGTCACCGGGTGCTCCACCTGGATGCGGGTGTTCATCTCGATGAAGTAGAATGCGCCGCTGGCATCGTCGTAGAGATATTCCAGCGTTCCGGCCCCGCGATAACCGACGGAGCGTGCCAGATCGACCGCCGAGGTGCAGATGGCCCGGCGCTTGGCGTCATCCAGCGCGGCGGAGGGCGCTTCCTCCCAGACCTTCTGACGGCGGCGCTGCATGGAGCATTCACGCTCGAAGCAGTGCACCGCATCCGTGCCGTCACCCAGCACCTGAACCTCGATATGGCGCGCATTGCGCACCAGCTTTTCCATGTAGAGGCTGCCGTCGCCGAAGGCTGCCTGTGCCTCGGAACGGGCCTGCGAGACCAGCCTGGCCAGTTCGGCGGCGTTTTCCGCGATCTTGATGCCGCGTCCGCCGCCCCCGGCCGAGGCCTTGATCATCACCGGGTAGCCGATGCGTTCTGCCGCCTCCCGCGCCGCATCGACGGAATCGATCAGACCCGCGCTGCCCGGAACCGTGGGCACGCCCGCCGCCGCCGCCGCCGCGCGGGCCGCAGCCTTGTCGCCAAGGCGCGAAATCGTCTCCGGCTTCGGACCGATGAAGATCAGGCCCGCATCCTCCACCGCCTGCGCGAAGGCTGCATTCTCCGACAGGAAGCCATAGCCCGGGTGCACTGCGTCGGCACCGCTGGACTTCGCCGCCTCCAGCACCGCATCCACCTTCAGGTAGGACTTGGCGGCGTGTGGCGGGCCGATGTTGACGGCTTCATCCATCTGCACGGCCAGCGAATCGGCGTCCGCCATGCTGTGCGCCTGCACGGTCCGGATACCCAGCGCCTGCGCCGCCCGGATGATCCGGACGGCGATTTCACCACGGTTCGCGATCAGGAGCTTGCTGATGGCCATGGTTAAGCGATCAACCGAGTTCCACGAGAGGCTGACCGGCCATCACGGCTTCCTCGTTGTCGACGGCAAAGCTGGCGATGGTGCCCGCCTTGTCCGCCTTCACCTCGTTGAAGGTCTTCATGACCTCCACCAGCCCGATCACGTCGCCGACGGCCACCGTGTCGCCCTCGTTCTTGAAGTTCGGCTCCTCGGGGGAGGGCTTGCGGTAGAAGGTGCCTGGAAGCGGGGAAACGATCTGTTCGGCCATGGGCTGGATTCCTCTGGTTGGCGCGGTTACTCGGCCGCCTGGGCCATGTAGGGGCGGATCGCGGCATTCACCGCTTCCGCCACTGCCTGGGCGTTGGGTGTATCGGAATGGACGCAGATGCTGTCGGCGCGCACGGCGACATCGACACCGCCGGTGGAAAGCGTCTTGCCTTCCGTCACCGCGCGGATGGCGCGGGCGGCGGAATCCTCCGGGTCCACGGGGTCATGCACCCGGGTGACGATCAGGTTGCCGACATCGCCATAGAACAGGTCGGCATAGTACTCCGCGACCAGTTCGTGACCGCGCGCGGGATATATCTCCTCGTGCAGCGTGCCGATCATGCCGAACAGCGGCACCCTGAACACGTCCGCCGCATCGGCGACGGCGTGGGCGATATGTTCCTGCTTGGCCGCCATGCCGTAGAGCGAGCCATGCGGCTTGATGTGGTTGAGGCTCATGCCCTCGGCTTCCAGAAAGCCCTTCAGCGCGCCGATCTGGTAGATCAGGCAGTTGGCCATCTCCTCGCGCTCCATCTTCATCTCGCGGCGACCGAAGCCCTGCAGGTCGGGCAGGGACGGATGTGCGCCGACCCGGACGCCATGCTTCTTGGCAAGCTGCACGGTGGCGCGCATGTGATTGAAGTCGGAGCCATGGAAGCCGCAGGCAACGTTGGCCACGGTGATGAAGGGCATCAGCCCTTCGTCGTCACCCATCCTGTAGAGCCCGAAGCTCTCGCCCATGTCGCAGTTGATCTCGACGGCCATGTTGCCCTCCTTCTGCTGGCGTTCAGTCGTTGTGTTTCAGGAAATAGCTGCCGCTTGCGTGAGGCGAAGCCTGCCGGGCCGGCGCGAACAGCGGCTGCTTCTCGGCGCAGGTGATGAGCTGTTCGTGCCTGGTGTGGAAGCCGTCGCGCAGGCGGTTCACGGTGATCGGATCAACGGCAAGTATGACGGTGTGCCCTCCTGAACAGCATGACCTTCTCAGCCTGAAACGATAGCAGCCGTGCGGGACCCCGCAATGGGCAATGCCCGGCGTCCACGCACAGTCCCGTCAAAGTTCGTTTCTGTCCAATTCCGCCAGCAGTGCTTCGGTGGTGACCTGGCGGCAGTAGCCCCGGTTCAGCCGGAGCGAGCTTTCGTGGCGTTCGCTGCTGTGGGTGGCGCAGGCATCCGTCACCACCGTAACGAGGTAGCCGAGGTCGCAGGCGTCGCGGACGGCGGAATCGACGCACTGGTCGGTCAGCAGGCCACTGATCACCAGTTGCCGGACGCCCAGGTTGCGCAGCACATAGTCGATGTTGGTGGAGATGAAGACACTCGATGAGGTCTTGGGGATGACGATCTCGTCCTCCCCCGGTGCCAGCGCATCGATCACCTGTCCGTCGCGCGACCCCCGGGCAACGTTGAAGCCGGTGATCTTGTAGTCCAGGCTGCGGTCGCGCCCGTCACGGGTCAGGCTCTCGATCACCGTGTACATGACCTCGATCCCGTGGCGCCGGAAGGCACCCTGAAGCCGCTGCATGTTGGGCAGGGTCTCCCCGGTGAAGTGACGGAAGTACCAGCCGTACCTCTCCTCGAAATCGGCCGGGTCCATGCCTTCGTATTCGCCGCCTTTCGGATCGGCGCTGAAATTCTGCACGTCGATGAACAGCAATGCCGATTGCCCCGGCACCAGCGGCAGGTCACGGCTTGTCGGGTGATCCTGTGTCATGGCTCTCCTGCCTCCGTATCCCTGATGGCGATGGCCAGCAGGCCGGCCCAGCGACGGATGCTCGCGGGGTCCTGCAACTGGTCATTCCGCACCTCCACCAGCACATGCGGCAGGCGATTGCCTTCCCCGTGCACCGGCACGGTGTAATCCGATATGTCATCGACCGTGTAGGGTTCGTTCATCGACAGCACCAGCTCCGATGCCGCCGCGCCGATCGTGGCCATGAAACGCTCCGCCATCTCCGGCATCCGGTTGGCCAGGAACCCGGCATGCATGTGCCGTCGCTGCTGCCCCATCATCGGGGTGAAGCTGTGGATGGAGACCAGCAGGCGTGGCCGGTCGCGCGCGATCTCCGCTGCGATACGGTCATGGAATGGCGTATGGATGGCCGCTGTCCGCGCGCCGATGTCGGTCTGCGACAGGTCGCGATTGCCCGGAACAGGCGTTTCATCGCTGACGGTGGGGATCAGGTCGGGGGAGGCCGGGCCCCGGTTGCAGTCGATGACCAGGCGGCTGAAACGCTGGCTGACCAGACGGGCTGAAACATTTTCCAGCAGGGCCTGCGACAGGGCCAGCGCGCCGATGTCCCAGGCGATGTGGCGCTGCATGTCCGCTGCGCTGACGCCCAGATTGCCCAGTGCGCGGGGCACCAACTGTCCACCATGCTCGCAGGTCAGCAGGATCTCGCCCCCGCCCGCGGAGCCCTGAAACAGGACCGGTTCTGGATCGTCGGCAGTCAGCATCGGTCTTCCTCTGGCTTTGTTGGCGGCCACCCACGGCAGTATCCTAATTGGGTGGCCGGGAGGGGGAGAGGGATGGAACAGGCCACAAGTGAACAATCCTCCCGATTTGACAGGACTATGCGCCGCCCGGATGATTTCCCGCAACCGGATGAAAGCGTTGGAGTGGATGGTCATGGCGAGCAGCGAACAGATCATCATGGCCTGCTGTGCCGACGTTGCCGGGCAGGTGCGTGGCAAGGGCTTCCCGGAGAGTGATCTGCCCCTGCGCCTGCAGCGCGGTGTCGGCTGGACGCCGACGAACGTGCAGATCACCTGTTTCGACGTGATTGCAGACAGCCCCTTCGGCGCGCTGGGCGATCTGGCGCTGATCCCTGACCCGACCGCCGCCTGGGTGATCCACGACCCCACCGGTGACCCGGTGGAGCACGTGATGCTGGGGGATATCCGCACACTGGAAGGGGAGCCTTGGGAATGCTGCACCCGATCGATCCTGAAGGCGGCGCTGCGGCGGTTGCAGGAGGTGGCGCAACTGACCACCACGGTGGCGTTCGAACATGAGTTTCAGGTCAGTGGCGGGGTGGCGGGCGACAGCGGCAGTGCCTATTCGCTGGCCGGGGCGCGATCCGGTGCGGCGATGGGACGGCGCATCTTCCAGCTCATGGCGCGTAACGGCCTGCGCCCCGATACATTCATGAAGGAATTCGGCGCAGACCAGTTCGAGGTGACGATGAAACCGGCAGACGGTCTCGCCGCTGCCGACCGGGCGGTGATCCTGCGCGAACTGGTGCGGGTGGCGGCGCGGGAGCGGGACCAGCGCGCCAGCTTCACACCGATCCGCGACCCGTCGGGTGTCGGCAACGGGGTCCATGTCCATGTCAGTCTGAACGATTCCGACGGTCAGCCCACCACCCATGACCCGGAAAGTGCCACCGGCCTGTCAGCCCTGGCCGCGTCCTTCGCTGCCGGGATCACGACCTTCCTGCCCGGCATCCTGGCGCTGCTGGCCCCCAGCGCGATCTCGTACCTGCGCCTGACACCGCACCGCTGGAGCGCCGCGTTCAACAATCTCGGCCTGCGGGACCGTGAGGCATCGGTGCGCATCTGTCCGGTAACCTCGCTTGATCCCCTGGCCATCGCGCGGCAGTTCAATCTGGAGGTCCGGGCCTGCGACGCCGCCGCCAGCCCCTACCTGCAGCTTGCGGCCATCATTCACGCCGGAACGGAAGGCATCGCCCGCAACCTGCCTGCACCGACCGTGACGGAGGCGGACCTGAGCACGATGGACGGGTCGGAACTCGCCGGGATGGGGATCACGCGATTGCCGACATCACTCGAGGTGGCGCTGGAGGCGTTCGCCGCGGAAGGCTGTATCGTTGAATGGTTCGGCCAGACCTTCCGCGATGTCTACCTGTCGCACAAGCACGGCGAACTGGCCGTACTGGAAGGGCTGTCGCCGGAGGAGATGTGCGCGCGTTACCTGGCGGTGTACTAGGTCGTTCCACGATCTTCCCCCTTGCGGGGAAGTGGCCGCGCGGCGGTCGAAGGGGAATTCCGTCGGCAGGTACGATCAGGCAGATCTATTGTTCAGCCCGCGCCGCGCATGGCGCGGGTGATCAGGACGGTGACGACCTGGTCCTCGCCCAGCACCTTCCTGGCCTGTTTCGTCAGGCGCTTGGAGACATTGGCGAAGTCGATGGTGCCGTCACCGCGGGCGATGGTCTTGCTGTAGAATTCGCGCAGGAAGGCATCGTGCAGGCGAGGCTTCAGCGAGCTGGCGTCGCTGCGGGCACCATCGTCCACCATCTCGATGCTGATGTTCAGAAAGATGTAGTGGCGGACGTGGGTGCCCTTCATGATCGGGGCGGTCAGGCCGTCGAGGCGCAGGTAGACCGGATCCTTGCTCATCACGATCTCAGGCATCGCGATCTCGCCCTTCGCGGCCTTGTCGTCGCCACCCATCATCATGAACGCCCCCGCACCGCCGCCGCCAAGCAGCAGGACCGCAGCACCGATGATGACGATCTTCTTCATTGGACCAGCTCTCCGCATCCATCAGGAAATGACGAAGGCAGAGGGTAGGGCGGAAATCTCTCCAAAGGTTTAAGGCTGTCCCCGCACCGCCTCAGAAATGCTGCCAGCCCTGGCCCGTGACCGGCAGCGGACGCCCTGCCGCGAAGGGGCTGACGCCTTTGCCTTCGACCACGCGACCGATACGGGTGACGGGGGTGCCGGTCGCCGCGGTCGTCTCCATGATCCGCTCCCGCGAGGCCGGTGGTGCGGTGAAGACCAGTTCGTAGTCATCCCCGCCATTCAGCGGCAGTTGCGCCAGATCGGGGCGCTCGACCAGGCACTCGCGGGCGGCGACGGAGAGGGGCAGCAGTTCCAGATGCACCTCCACGCCGACGCCGGAGTGATGCGCGATATGGCCGAGATCGGCCAGCAGCCCGTCGGAGACATCCTGTGCGGCGCTGGCCAGGCCGACAAGTGCCGGTCCAAGTCTCGTGCGCGGCTGCGGCAGCCGGTAGCGCTGGCCGAGGAAGGTCGCATGTTCCGGCGCAGCCTCCAGCGAGCCCTGCAATACCCTGAGGCCCAGTGCGGCATCGCCAAGCGTGCCGGAGACCATCACATCGTCCCCGACCTTGGCGCCATTGCGGCGCAGCAGGGACTGACGCGGCGCGGTCCCGAAGGCGGTGAGGGACAGGGTGAGC
>CAXBNO010000107.1:0-8427 GCA_963976775.1 uncultured Kordiimonadales bacterium | reverse complement strand
CCGACCCGGGGATCGTCAGATCAGCTGCCGGCACCCTGCGCGGCGGCGATCAGGTCTTCACCCACATCACCCTTGAACTGGTCCCAGACAGGGCTCATCGCCTTGACCCAGGCCGCACGCTGTTCACTGGTCAGGGTCCGGACCGGGCTGCCGGCCTGGATGATCAGCTTCTTGTTCTCCTCGTTGATGGCGGTGGACTCCGCGTTGCGGGCCTCCGTCACCTCGGCCAGGATCGTGGCGAGCTGGTCACGCACATCGCCCGGCAGACCATCCCACCACTCGGCGGAGGTCACGACCAGATAGTCGATGATGCCGTGGTTGGATTCGGTAACACCGTCCTGAACCTCGAAGAACTTCTGGCCATAGATGTTGGACCAGGTGTTCTCCTGCCCGTCGATGACGCCGGTCTGCAGCGCGCCGTAGACTTCCTTGAACGACATCTTCTGCGGGTTGGCACCCAGAGCCTCGAACTGGGCCTGCAGCACGTCGGAGGCCTGGATGCGGAACTTCAGTCCCTTGGCATCCGACGGGTCGAGCAGCGGCCTGTTGGCCGAAAGCTGCTTCATACCATTGTGCCAGAAGGCCAGGCCGAGCAGGCCACGGCGGCGCATCGAATTCTTCAGCGCCTGACCGGCCTCGGAAGCCTGGAAGGCATCGACGGCGGCCACGTCCTTGAACATGAACGGCAGATCGAAGATGCGGAATTTCTTGGTGAACTTCTCGAACTTCGACAGCGAGGGCGCGGCCATCTGCACGTCACCGAGCAGCATCGACTCCAGCACCTTGTCGTCATCATAGAGCTGCGAGTTCGGGAAGACCTCCATGCAGGCCTTGCCGTTCATTTCCTCGTTCACCCGCTTCTCCAGCAGCGACGCGGCGATGCCCTTCGGATGCTTGTCGGTATTGGTGACGTGGCTGAACTTGATGACGATCTCCCCCGGCTGGCAGGCGTCGGATGCCTGTGCCGTACCGGCGGAAAGGGCCAGCGCACCAAGCGCGCAGGCGGTTACGAACAGCTTCTTCATCTGATGATTTCCTCCATCTGTTTGCCATGTCCGCCTTATGTGTGCGGATCACGGATGAGCGATCTCCCCATGCGCGGCAATCTAGCCCGCCCGCGCCAGCAGCGCCAGCAGCGGGAAGGTGTTGCTTTCCCTTTCCGCATTCGCTACATCCTCGCCGCGACGCGGTCCCTTCGTCTAGTGGTTAGGACGCGAGATTTTCATTCTCGAAACAGGGGTTCGATTCCCCTAGGGACTGCCAGTCGCCTCACGAGCTCCAAGAGACATCTCCAGCTTGCAGCAGCAACCGCCATTGTCGCCTGCATCACGACCTGGTGCGGGTCTCACGATCACGCTGGCACGGCAGGGCGCGGATTCTCCATTGCTGCCAGGTTCCCGGATGCCCAGTCGAGGAACTCCTCGGGCGGCATCGGCTTCGCATGATGGTATCCCTGCACGGCATCGAAACCCTGCGCCCGGAGAAATTCGAGGGAGTCGGACGTTTCGACCCCTTCCGCGATCACCTTGTAGTTCAGTCGCTTGCACATGGCCGCCGTTGCCGCTGATATTTCACAACTGGCTTCGTTGCCAGGCAGATCGCGCACGAAGGACTGATCAAGCTTGACCCAGTTGACCGGAAGTTCCTTCAGGTACTTCAGGGAAGCATAGCCGGTGCCGTAGTCGTCGATCGCTATCAGGAAACCGTGGGCACACAGGCGTTCGAGCGTACGACGCATCGCCACGATGTCATCCATCAGGGCTGTCTCGGTGATCTCGATCTCGATCGTCGATGCGGGCACACCATAGCGTCCGGGAAGCTGCTCCAGGAAGGAAAGGAAGTCACGACTTCGAAGGAGGCTGGGGCAGATATTGAGAGCGACATCGATGTTCAGTCCCCCGGCACGCCATTCAGCGGACATGCGCACCGATTGTTCGGCGACAAACCGGGTCATGGGATCGATCAGGGTCGTGTGTTCGATCAGCGGGATGAAGCGTCCCGGCGGGACGAACCCCCGGGTGTCACTCCACCAGCGGACCAGCGCTTCAGCCGCGAAGACATGACCCGTGGCCATATCGACCTTGGGTTGAAAATGCACAGAGAGTCTTTCCTGCTGCAGGGCCTCGCTGAACTCTCCGATCAGCGACAGGTTTTCCTGTGCTTGCCGGTCGATGCTCCTGTTGTAGCGGGCGACACGGTGCCCGCGGAAGCGCGCAAGGTGCAAGGCGGCCAGCGGCTTTCGAAAGGGCTGGCCGTAGAAGCGATCACTCTCGTCGATCCTGCCGATTCCGACCCGCAGCATCAGTATTATCGAACAGTTGTCGATCTCGATCGCGTCCGGCATCGATTTCTTCATTCGCTCGGCTATCAGCGAGAAGTTCCGCCGACCGGGCGGCAGCAGAATGCCGAAAGTCGAGCCGTGAATGCGGGTTACCAGCGCGCGGTCCCCTATGGCTTCGGTCAGGACATGAGCGAACTGGAAGATGGCCCTGTTACTTGCCTCAAGGCCCATCATGCGCAACACCGTCTCCAGGCCCTCAAACGCGATGACGACAGCGAAGGCCGGTTCGAAGCCTATAGTCTCGCGCGTATCGCGCCCCGGCCTCAGGCGTTCGGCCACCATTGGCGCGATGAGCCCGCTGACCGGATCCCTGCGCTCCTTGATCAGGGCCTCCTGCTGGTATGCGAAGAGCATCGTGGACAGTGCGCCCGAAAAGCCGCCGATCACCGCGTACATCCCCATCCGGACGAGCCAGTCTTCCGTCGTCTGCATGGTGCCGATGGTGACATCCAGCGGCATCCAGGGACCAAGCGCCAGCCCGGCCGCGGCGGCTGCAATCAGGCCACCGGGCACCTTGAACACCGCACCGGCGAAGATGATGGGCAGGAGCAGGAGATACGGATAGGCGTACCTGGTGCCACCGGTCTGATGGACAAGCACCGTCGCCATGACCAACCCCAGCGCGATTGCCATGCCGCATGTCATCCAGATCAGTGGATTTCCGATTGTCGGACGCAGGAGGAGCATCGAAAGTAATCGTGCCGTTCCCAGCGAGCAGTCAACATATGGCACCTTCAAAGTGGCCATGGAATGTGTCAACGGACTCCCCCGGCAAAATGTTCTGATCAGGCAGGCTCCACCCGGAACGGGTCTGGAGCCAGGAGCAACGCTATCGGTCAACAAGCAATCGCGACTGTAGTAGCACGTCATATTGTTTCAACCTCAATTATAGATATGGCATTAATGCTGACTGAGGTTGGATCGGGCATGTCGGAGAATTCAATTTCGGGAAGATGTCTTCCGGACCGGTTTCATTCGACTTCACAGACAGGATCCCGGTGACCACGACCAATACGTACCCTGCCAGGACCGCGAGTCATCACCCCCGCAACCTCCGGAGCATCCGCGAGGTGGATAAACCGTTTCATCGCGACCACACTCCGGAACCGAATGTCTGGAGGGAGGGAGCGAACATGGCCGGGAAACTGGGGCTGGAAGAAGCGCGCGTCATCGTGGACACGATGCTGGCCGAGGGGAAGAGGCGCGGCCTCAACTTTGCCGGTGCGGTGACGGATGCCGGGGGCGACCTGATCCATCTGTCGCGCATGGACGACGCCTCGGCACTGAATGCGCGCATGAGCTTCCACAAGGCCTATACGGCGGTGAAGTGGAAGCGGAACACCCGCGTCATCCAGGACAATCTGTTCGCGATGAGCCTTGGTGATGACCGCCGGGAAATAAGCTGGTTCTGCGACCCGATGTACACGCCGGTCTGGGGCGGCATCCTGCTGAAGTCATCTGCCGGGGCCATTCTTGGTGCACTCGGCCAGAGCGGCGGTACCAAGGAACAGGATGAGGAAATCGGCCAGATCGCGGCAAAGGTCTTCGCGGAGATGTGAGTCCCGACAGGTCAGGCTCAGTTCTCCAGCCGCGCCCTGAGTTCGGTCTTCAGCACCTTGCCGTAGTTGTTCTTCGGCAGGGCATCGACGAAGACATAGTCCTTCGGGCGCTTGAAGCGGGCGATGTTGTCGAGGCAGAGCCGGTCCAGTGTGGCCTCGTCCGCCGTTTCCGCGCCGTCGCGCACGACGAAGGCCACGACTTCCTCGCCCCAGTCGGCATGGGGGCGGCCCACGACCGAGACCTCTGCCACGCCCGGATGGCGCAGCAGCACCTCCTCGATCTCGCGGGGATAGATGTTGGTGCCGCCGGAGATGATCATGTCCTTGGACCGGTCCTTCAGGGTCAGGAAGCCGTCGGTATCGAAGGCCCCGACGTCGCCGGTATGCAGCCAGCCGTTGCGCAGGGTCTCGGCGCTGGCCTCCGGGTTCTGCCAGTAGCCCTTCATGACCACGCGGCCCCGGGCGATGATCTCCCCCGTCTCCCCCACAGGCAGTTCATTGTCGTCTTCGTCCACCACCCGCACCTCCACATCCGTGCGCGCGGTCCCGGCGGAGCCGAGCCGTTCCATGTAGCGCGGATGGTCCCGCATGGCGTGGAGTTCGCGGGACAGGCCGGTGATGGTCATCGGTGCCTCCCCCTGGCCGTAGATCTGCACGAACCTGTCGCCCAGCATCTCCATGGCCTGCAGCAGATCGGCGACATACATCGGCCCGCCGCCGTACCAGACGGTCTTCAGGTTCGTGGTGTCGGTGTCACCGGTGCGCGGATCGTTGATCAGGCGGTGCACCATCGTCGGTGCCAGGAACTGCCCCGTTCCGGGCCAGTCGCGGATCAGGCGCAGGTTCTCCGCCGGGTCGAAGCCACCGGATTCAGGGATGACGTGCACGCCGCCCCGCACCGTATGCGGCAGGCCGTAGAGGCCGGAGCCATGGCTGAGCGGGGCGCTGTGGATGATCGCGTCACCGGGGCTGACCGTGTCCACATCGACGAAGAAGTTCATCGTCTGCATCAACAGGTTCAGGTGCGTGATCATCGCGCCCTTGGGCCGCCCCGTGGTGCCGGAGGTATAGAACAGCCAGGCGAGATCATCGTCGGGCACGCTGACGGGGCGGGCGATCCCGTCCCCGGTGAGCAGGCGCTCGTACTCCTTCGATCCGGCCATCAGTACCGTCGGCGACGGCTGCAGACCGGCCACCGCCTCCACCATCACCTGATCCAGATCAGCACTGGACAGGATCAGTCGTGCGCCTGAATTTTCAAGGATGTAGGCCAGTTCCTTCGGATGCAGCTTTGCATTGACCGGCACCGCCGCAAGCCCCGCCCACCAGATGCCGTAGAGGCATTCGTGATAGTGGGTGCTGTTCTTCTGCACGATGGCGACGGTATCGCCCCGCGCGAGCCCGAGGCGACCCGTCAGCCCCTCCGCCAGACGCGCGGCGCGGTCGGCAAGGCGGGCATAGTCGTGTGTGACATGGGCGCCAAGGGCAACCGCTGGCAGGTCGCCATGCACTCTGGCCGTGCGCCAGAGATGTTCTGCCTGATTCACCAATGCTCCTCCCCGAACATCCAGATCAGTACCGATGCAGCAACGACCGAACGGTGCCGTAAGCGGCGTCAGCCGTCCGTCCGCTTGTCGAAGTGTGCGTAGTAGCGGCTGCCGACCTGATCCATGGCAACAGTGACGAAGACATCGATCGTACCGAACTGGTCATCAACCACCGCCCCGTCCCCGATCACGCCACCGAGGCGCAGGTAGGCCTTGATCAGCGGCGGCATCGCCTTCCAGACGCGCCGCGCATCAATCTCGTCCTTCGGCACCATCTCCATGTCCACATGACGATCAGGCAGGGCCTTCACGGCCTGGTCCGGGTCACCGGCGTGGAAATGGCGCAGGTAACTGAGTGCTTCCGCATGCGCCTGCGGATCACGGCCATGGAAACTGGCGCAGCCAAACAGCGTCGTCAGCTCATGTTCCGCCAGATAGGCGGCAATGCCGCGCCAGAGCAGCTGGATCGTGGACTTGGAGCGATGCGTCGCCGCCACGCAGGACCGACCGAGTTCCAGCAACTGCTCGATCGGCTGCTCCAGCAGGGGCGTCAGATCGTATTCGTCTGCGGAATAGAAACCGCCGTTATCCCTGGCGACACTGCCGCGCAGCAGGCGATAGGCGCCGACGATCTGCTCCCCGTCATCCATGCCGCGGTCCACCACGATCAGGTGATCGCAGATGTCGTCATAGCGGTCCATGTCCAGCCGCAGCCTGCGGGCGACCGGCGAAGGACGTGCGCCCATCTCGTCATAGAAAACGGTATAGCGCAGGGCCTGTGCGGCCCGGATCGCATCGCGGTCGCGGGTGATGTAGACTTCCAGGTTGCCGGCAGAGCAGACCGGCCCGTCGGAGGGCAGTACCCAGCGCAGCCGCGGCACGGCACGGCGCGCGGTCGCTGCACCGGCACTGGCCATGGCGGTGACCGGGGGCACGGCTTCCTTGATGTCGCCATGCGGGCCGCTGACGATCCCTGCCTTCTTCAGCCGCCGACGACGCATCAGCTTGTTGGCAGCAAGCTTCGGCAGCACGATGACGGTGCGGATGACACCGGTCTTGCCACCTTGCGGCTTGGGTTGCAGGCCGCGTCGCTTGCGCCAGGGCAGTTTTCTCATGGCGCTCAATGCCGTCTCCCCGATTTCAGGTGATGCCGAACGCAAACCGTCTGGCAGGATCACATCCACACGCAGAACAGGCCCTATCGATTTCCGCTCCGAAGGTATAGTGCAGTCTGTGAGGGGTCAATTCACGGCGACCATCGCAATTGGAGGACAGGCAGCATGACCGACGCCTTCGTACCCGCGCTGGTGACGTTCTTCGTCATCATCGATCCGATCGGGCTGGCACCGATGTTCGCCAGTCTGACAGAGGGCACGGACGCCGCGCACCGGCGGCGCATGGCGCTGCGGTCGGTCGTGATTTCCGCCCTGATCATCACCGGATTCGCCTATGGCGGATCGTTCCTGCTGGGCGCGCTCGGCATCACGCTGGAGGCATTTCGTGCTGCCGGTGGCATTCTGCTGTTCCTGATCGCACTGGACATGGTGTTCGAGAAACGGGCCGAACGCAGGGAGAAGCGCAACGACCAGATCCTGGAGCACCGTGACGATTCGCCGACCGACATCTCCGTCTTCCCGCTGGCGATCCCGCTGATGGCCGGTCCCGGCGCGATCGCGACGATCATGCTCTACATGAAAAGCGCTGGCGATGATGTGGTGGCGCAGCTGACCGTCCTCGGCGCGGCAGGGATCAACCTGCTGGTATGTCTGGTGATCTTCATTGCCGTAGGTCCCTTGCTGCGGGTGCTGGGCGAAACCGTTGCCCAGACCATCGGGCGCATCCTGGGCGTCATTCTGGCGGCGCTGGCCGTGCAGTTGATCTTCGACGCCATTTCCAACACGTTCGGCACCTGAACCGGAAGCGCCTGAACCGGACGCCCCGGAACCGCTCTCAGCCGCCCCGTGCGACGAAGTAGGGATTCTCGAACTCCGGCTTGCCGTAGATCAATGGCTGTCCGACAGCGCCCGCCACATCGCCACCGGCAATGATCGTGACGGTGCCGCCTGCCCCGGCCAGCACCGCATGCCCGGCGGCAATATCCCATTCCATGGTCCGGCCGAGACGCGGGTACATGTCCGCCGCGCCTTCTGCCAGACGGCAGAGTTTCAGCGACGATCCGGCGGAGACCAGTTCCGCAACCCTGAAACCGGCCAGGTAGTCATCCGTCGCGCTGTCGCGGTGGGACCGGCTGGCAACCACGACCATCCCGGCCTCCGGCGCGGGCCGCACCGTGATCGGTTTCGCCACCGTGGCGCCATCGCGCCGCCAGGCATCGCCCGCACCCTTCGACCAGAACGTCTGGCCGAGTGCCGGCAGGTGAACCACGCCGAGCGTCGGCTCGCCGTCCTCGATCAGGGCGATGTTCACCGTGAACTCGCCGTTGCGGTTGATGAATTCCTTCGTGCCGTCCAGCGGATCGACCAGAAAGAAGGTTCCGCCGGAGATATCGGGAATTGTCCCTGCCGCAACCGACTCCTCGGCCACGACGGGAATGTCGGCGGCGAGCACGGAGAGGCGTTTCAGGATGATCGCCTCCGCCTTCTCGTCGGCATCCGTCACGGGGGAGCGGTCATCCTTCACCCGCGTGGCGATCTCGCCTTCATAGATTTCCAGAATGGCCTTTCCGGCCTCGATGGACACATCGACCAGCATGTCGACAAGCGCCTGGCGGTCGTGAATGGTCATGGTCTCAGCGCCCCCCTGCGACATCGACGAACGAACCGGTGACGTAGGACGCGCTGTCCGACAGCAGCCACAGCACGGCCTCCGCCACTTCCAGCGCGGTTCCGACACGCTGCATCGGCACGGCGGTCCTGAAGCGTTCAACACGCTCCGCATCGCCGGCCGCCGCGTGAATCTCGGTGTCGATCAGGCCCGGACGGACCGCGTTGACCCGTATCCCCTCCACCGCAAGTTCCTT
>CAXBNO010000106.1:0-8526 GCA_963976775.1 uncultured Kordiimonadales bacterium | reverse complement strand
AGACGTCAGTGAGCCGGTCAGATACAGCAGCTCCCGCTGCGGCAGACGGGATGGAGCAGACGCGCGCGCAATGGATTCGCATTGTCGTGGTCGTCTTCCTGCCGTTCGCGTCGGGTTATTTCCTTTCCTATCTCTACCGCGCCCTGCCGTCGCTGATCGGTGACCGGGTACGGCATGATCTGGCGCTGGACGCCGATGTGCTGGGTCTGGTGGGCGCGGCCTATTTCCTGGCCTTCGGACTGGCGCAACTGCCACTGGGCATGATGCTCGACCGGTTCGGGCCACGCCGCTGTCAGGCGGTCCTGCTGCTGATCGCGGCGACAGGTGCCGTGGTCTTCGGACTGGGTGAGAATGCTGAGACGCTGGTCATCGGACGCGCCATGATCGGTCTCGGCTGCGCGGGCGGGCTGATGGGCTCCCTGAAGGCGATCACGCTCTGGTTCCCGCAGTCGCGCTGGCCCTTGGTCAACGGCTGCCTGCTGGGCCTTGGTGGACTGGGGGCGCTGACGGCCACGACACCGGTGGAATTCCTGCTGGGGGATGTCGGTCTCGGCTGGCAGGAGCTGTTCTTCTACATCGCTGCCGCGACAGTCGCTTCGGCCCTGCTCATCTTCCTCGTCGTGCCCGAGAAGCCGGGCAGCACCGCCGCCATCCCCTTCCGGGAACTGCTGGGCAGCCTGCGCCAGATCTATGGCAGCCGCTATTTCTGGCGCATCGCGCCGATCGCGGTCCTGACCATGTCCACGGGCATGGCGATCCATACCCAGTGGGCCGGACTGTGGCTGAAGGATGTTGCGGGGTTCGAACAGGCCGGTGTCGCGGTCTACCTGCAGACTCTCTCCATCGCGCTGACCGTGGGCTTCGTGGCTGGCGGTGTCGTGGCTGATATACTCACCCGGCGGGGCGTACCGCTGGGCATGGTCATGGGCGGCGGCGTGCTCGGCCTGCTGCTGGCCCAGGGCTCCATCGCCATGGAGGTCGATCCGCAGGCGCACTGGCCCTGGATCCTGCTGGGCCTGAGTTCCAACATTTCCGCCCTGGCTTTCCCACTGCTGTGCGGGCGCTTCGATCTGAGGCTGGCCGGACGGGTCAATACCGCGCTGAACGTATTCGTCTTCATCGGGGTCTTCGGCACCGCGTCCGGCATTGGCTGGGTGATCGACCAGTATCCGCGCACGGTGCTGGGCGGCTATGCCAGTGAAGGGTATCAGGTTGGGCTGCTGGCCATCATCTCGGCGGAAGTACTTGCATTCATCTGGTTCATGGTCCCTGACAGGGGCAAGTGACGTGAGAGGGAGGACATCATGATTGATCTCAAGGGCCAGGCGGCCATCGTTACAGGATCGGCCACCGGCGTTGGTGCCGCTGTCGCGCGGGCGCTGGCGGCGGACGGCTGCAATGTCGTCGTCAACTATACCCGCAGCGAGAAGGAGGCGCAGGAGACCGCGCAGGCCTGCCGCGATCTGGGGGTCGAGGCGATCACGGTTCAGGCCAATGTGGCGGAGGACGCGGACTGCAGGAAGCTTGTCGATGCCGCGCTCGACAAATGGGGCAAGCTCAATCACGTGGTCAACAACGCCGGCACGACCAAGTTCGCCGACCAGTCCGACCTGTCCGCCCTGACCGCGCAGGACTTCCAGGACATCTATGCCGTCAACGTCATCGGCCCCTACCAGATGGCGAAGTGGGCGGAGCCGCACCTGCGGTCCGCAGGCAAGGCGTCGATTACCAATGTCTCCTCCATTGCGGGTGTCACGGGGATCGGGTCCAGCATGGCCTATGCGGCGTCGAAGGGCGCGCTGAACACCATGACCATGTCGCTTGCCCGTTCGCTGGGGCCGGAGATCCGGGTCAACACGATCTGCCCCGGCATGATCCAGTCCCGCTGGCTGGAGAACGGCATGGGCAAGGAGAAGTATGACCAGCTTCTCGCCAACCAGCAGCGTTCGCTGCCGTTGCAGCGGGTCTCGACGCCGGAGGACAATGCCGAGATCATTCTCTGGCTGATCAAGGGTTCCGAACTGGTGACGGGTGAATTCGTGATGGTCGATGGCGGCGCCCACCTGGGGTTCTCGCTGGCGATGGCACGATAGCGCGCAGCCGATACTCGACGAAGCTGCCGGTTGCTGTCACTCTGGGTTGCATGTCGATCCGGAGTGACACGAGGCCATGAAACCGATCCTGCTGCCCATCCTTGTCTTGATGCTGATGGGCCTGGCAAGCTGCCAGACCACCACGGGCGTACCTGAGGCGCGGGAAGCCAGGGTGACGACTGCCGTTGCCGGTACGACACCCCTGCGTATCGAACTGGACGGCAGCTACTGTCTGGTGCCGCGCGGGCGCTATGCCGATGATTTCGACGGGCGGGTTTGGGCGGCCTTCGACGCGACGGAGGGCAATTGGCGCAAGGTCGCCTACTTCATCACCTGCCATGACTATCAGGCGATCCAGTCGAGTATCATCCAGTATCTCGCGGTCGAAGGTGAAGTCTCCGTCTTCATGCCCGATGGCGTGCCGGAACGGTTCGAAGGGAGCCGGGCCGCCTTCATCGATGCGATCATCCGCGCATGGGATGATCGCGATGTCCTGGAGGAGGGCAATGAGTCCCAGCGGAAGCTGGAGGAATTCTTTGCGCGCAGGGGCCAGCACAAGTCACGGCGTTTGGAGGGTGACGCGAAGGTGGAACTGATCGAGAGTGATGCGTATGCCGCCTACTTTCGATTGCCGTACCGTCACGTGCTGTCGGGCGGTTCCCGTGATCTGGTCCAGGTTTTCGGCAAGACCATGGTTGACGGCATGCAGGTCCAGGTTTCGTTCACGACGGACCGCAGTGTCGAGGCCGAGATCCGCGCCCTTGATGTCGTCAAGCGCCTGATCTACGGCCTGCTCAACGAAGAGGCGTCGATTTGATCCGAGCCCTGGTCGCTGCCGCGTTGACGCTTCCGGTCCTGACGGGCGTGGCTTCGGGGACAGAGGTGCGGTTTCGTGCTGGCTCCGCGAGCTTCACCTTCGACCTGCCTCCGGGCTACTGCGATGGCCTGTCTCCCGCCTCATCCCCTGCAGCGGGCCTTCAGCGCGATCTGGACCTGGTGCGTCAGCGTGGGGTGGACGTGAAGGCGATGGCCGTACCCTGTGATCAGCTCAGCGGGCTTCGGTCGAATATCCGGCAGGGCCAGACCCTGCGCGTACTTGCCTTCGGCATCCTGACGCGGGACGGGATGGCGATCCCTGCCGATGGCAGTGGCGAGGTATTCTGGCAGGCCATTCGCAACAGTGCGCGCTACCTCAATGCCTTTGCGTCTCCCGCTGCTGTTCTGGATGTTGTGCGGGAGGTGCTGGACCACAGAAGTGTTCCTGCAAGGATCACGGCAATCGAACTGGCGACGGACAAGGACCGGATTGGTGTTGCGGCGGCGGGCGAACTGGACCGTTCAGGCCGCCAGGACCCCTTCCACGCGGCGGCCATTGCCGAACCGGTCGGGGGTGTTTTCCTTGTTACCTCGATTGTCGAGTTCGCTACTGTATCCGGCGAAACCGCGAGCCTGGCGGCCGCGCATGAGCTGCGCACGGAACTGAGGGAAGTCGATTGAAGCGGTCAGTTGCCAGAGGAATTCTTGTCCTGCTGCTCGGCGTCACCGCCGGGTGCCAGTCAACCTCGTCCGTCGTGTCGACGACCGGACAGCTTGCGGTTCAGCCGCTTGCGGGCATCGGAACCATGAATCCGGGCGAGATGACCGCCGACCATGTCCGCTTCTCTCTGACGGATCACGAACTGGCCATGCGGCTGCCGGACGGTTTCTGCATCGCCAGCGAGAGAACCCCGGCACACCTGCAGAATGCGCTGGCAGGATTCGACGTCAGCACGCTGGAGATGAAGGTGCTCGCCTTCTCCTGCGCGGTGCTCGAGGGAAGGGCTCCGATGGATTTCCCGATCCCGATGGTCATTGCCGGACTGATGCGGCGGGAAGGCCTGCCGCTGGTCATGGACGAGGAGTTTGGCGCGGACTATGCGCGTATGGTCCGGATTCTGGGCCATCAGGGTGACAGCAAGATCCGTCTGCTGGCCCGGGAACTGTTCCTGAAGTCAATGGTGAACAGGATCGAGGGCGGTGGCTTCAGCGTCGGTCATCTGGACATGCGCAGCCAGGAAAACAGGATCCAGCTTGAGGTGCTGGCGGAGGTTCCCGCCGATGGTACCGGCCGGAGTATCTGGTACTTCGCCGATTTTCTGGTGGGGCCGGTGGATGACAGGTTGCTTGGCATCGGTGTTGTCAACATCGATCGGATTCCGACTCCGCCTGCGATAGACCGGGACAGCGAGACACTCTTTGCCAGCCTGCGCCAGTTGAGGAACTGATCATGCGTTTCACGGTGCTGGCGTTCAACGTGAAGGAAGAGGAGCATTCGATTTTGGTCCCGGATGGTTGCTGCAACCAGCTCTTGGCCAATCGTCCGTTGCCGACGCTATTGGTGAGCAGGATAACCGGAAACAACGGCGGTCGTTTTCACTCCGAGACGCTGAGGGCCGGGCGTTGAGAGCACTGGGGTTCTTGCTGGTTGTTCTTTCTTTTGTCGGCAGTTGCTCCATCGTCGTCCATGCGGACGAGATCGCGCATGGCGACAGGATGCGCAGCTTCATTCCTGATGTGCCGCAAGGGCTGCAGACGCCGGCCCCGACGGTGTTTGTCCTGAACGGCTGCGTCGCCGAAAGCCTCAACCATATCGGGAGCCCTGGCACCGCCCCTGAGGTCACGCTCACTGTCCATCGCCATGCAGGCTGCACGGACGATGTCGATCTTCGGCTGTATGCATTCCTTGGCATGGGTCACCGCTGGCCCGGTGGCAATCCGCTGCCCGCCGCGTTCGGGGATCTGATGGGACCGGCGCCGCGCGACTTTCCGGTACAGGACGAGATCTGGTCGTTTCTCGCCGACAAGCACCTCTGAGCCGTCGCCGCCGAGGCCATCATGTGATGGTCAGGGCTATTCCTGCATCAGGGCCCGCGGATGAACGACACGGTCGACTGCGCAGGTGCCGGGGTGGAGCTTGCCAAAGCCGTTGGAGAGGTTGAATGCCACCAGCGTTGCCGTGGCCATTCCGCCTGCCAGTTCCCGACGGGCATCCCGGTCCGACCGGTCTGCCAGGATTCCGGCCAGTTCCTCTATCCCCGGATTGTGCCCGATCAACAGAAGGGTCCGTGCCGTGCCGGCCTCCCGCCCGATGATCTGGGCAATCCGGCTGGATTCCGCCAGATACAGGGCCTTGAGATAGCGGGTTTCGATGTCCTGCCAGCCATTCACGGCCGAGATGCCGTCCCATGTCTCCCGCGTGCGTCGGGCGTCGGAGCAGAGCACGAGATCGGGTTTGAGGTCGTTCAGCGCCATGTACCGGCCCATGGCCCGGCTGGCGGCCTGACCACGCGGGTTCAGATTCCGGGCGTGGTCGCCCTGACCCGGAGCGGGTGCGGCAGCCTTGGCGTGTCGGAGCAGGAGGAGGCGGTGCATGGGTCGAGTGTTGCAGGGGGCGTCAAATCACTGCAAGGGAAATGCTGTAAATCCGGGCGATCTTGTTGCATCGTCTGTCACGTAACCGAAGGAACGCATGATGACCGCGGCCAATGCTGAACTGATCGAGTCGGAACCGGAAGTGCCGAATATCTCCAGCATCGGCATGGACTCGCCTGACCGTTTCATCAACCGGGAGCTGTCCTGGCTGCAGTTCAACTCGCGGGTGATGCGCGAATGTCAGAATCCGCGCTATCCGCTGCTGGAACGGGTGCGGTTCCTGTCCATATCCGCCTCCAATCTGGACGAATTCTTCATGGTCCGTGTCGCGGCGCTGTGGGGCATGACCCAGGCAGACGTGAAGACGGTATCGCCGGACGGTCTGACGGTTGCGCAACAGCTCGAGAAGATTGACGAACTTGCCAACTGGCTGGTGGTGGAACAGCAGAACTGCTGGCGGGCGCTGCAGCTGGAGTTGCGGCAGGAAGGGATTGCCATCGTTGTCGCCGACGAGCTGTCTCCGGAAGAGAAGGAATGGCTCGACACCCATTTCCTCGAACAGATATTGCCGGTGCTGACGCCTCTGGCGATCGACCCGGCACATCCGTTTCCGTTCATCCCCAATCTGGGTCTCGCGATGATCGCGCAACTGGTGCGTGACGGTGACAAGGAACTGCTGAATGCGGTGGTGCCGATTCCGCACCATGTTTCGCGGTTCGTGCGTCTGCCGGGCAACGAGATCCGCTTCATCCAGGTCAGTCAGGTCATCGCGCTCTACATGGCGCGCCTGTTTCCGGGCTACAGCATCGTCAGCCGGGGACAGTTCCGCTGCATCCGGGATTCGGATATCGAGGTGCAGGAGGAATCGGAGGATCTGGTGCGGACCTTCGAATCCGCGCTGCGCCGTCGCCGTCGTGGACACATCGTGCGTCTGCAGGTCTCGGCTGATCTGAACGACCGGCTGCGCCGTCTGGTCGTGACCGAGACAGATGCCCGCCCCGATGACGTGATCAATATCGACGGCATGCTGGCGCTGGCGGATATCCGCAGGGTCATCGTCGATGACAAGCCGGAGCTGTTGTTCAAGCCCTACAATGCACGGTTTCCGGAGCGTATCCGCGAACATGGCGGTGACTGCTTTGCCTCGATCCGGGGCAAGGACCTGATCATCCACCATCCGTTCGAGAGCTTCGATGTTGTCGTTCAGTTCCTGCGGCAGGCCTCCGAAGATCCCAATGTCGTGGCGATCAAGCAGACGCTCTATCGCACCTCCGATAATTCTCCCATCGTCGAGGCGCTGATCGCGGCGGCGGAGGCTGGCAAGTCCGTCACCGCGCTGATCGAGCTGAAGGCCCGTTTTGACGAGGCCGCCAATATCCGCTGGGCGCGCGACATGGAACGGGCCGGCGTGCAGGTGGTCTATGGCTTCATGGAGCTGAAGACCCACGCCAAGCTGTCGATGGTGGTTCGCAAGGAGAAGGAGGGGCTGCGTACCTATTCGCATTTCGGTACCGGCAACTACCATCCGATCACGGCCAAGGTTTACACTGACCTGTCCTATTTCACCGATGAACCGGCACTGGGTCGCGACATCTCCGCGATCTTCAACTACCTGACCGGCTATGCGAAGCCGGTGCAGCTTGAGGAACTGGCCTATTCCCCGCACACCCTGCGCCAGAGGGTCATGCAGGGGATCGAGGCGGAAATCGCGCATGCGAAGGCCGGGCGTCCCGCGACGATCTGGGCCAAGATGAACTCGATCGTGGATCCTGACGTCATCGACGGTCTCTATCGCGCCAGCCAGGCGGGTGTGGAGATCGAGTTGATCATCCGCGGCATCTGCTGCCTGCGCCCCGGTGTGCCCGGACTGTCGGAAACCATCAGGGTGCGCAGCATCATCGGTCGCTTCCTGGAACACAGCCGCATTGTTGTATTCGGCAACGGCGAACGTCTGCCGGGCCGCAATGCGCAGGTCTTCATCAGTTCCGCCGACTGGATGCCGCGCAACCTCGACCGCCGGATCGAAAGCCTGGTGCCGCTGAAGAACGAGACCGTGCATGCGCAGGTGCTGGACCAGATCATGCTGGCCAACCTGAAGGATGACCTGCAGAGCTGGATCATGCAGCCTGATGGCACCTATGTCCGCGACAAGGTTGTCGGTGACGGGTTCAGTGCACATGAGTATTTCATGACCAACCCAAGTCTTTCCGGTCGGGGCAAGGCGCTGGAAGAAGGGGTCCGTCCGATCTCTCTCACCCTGGATGATGACGACTGACAATGCCTGATTCGGTTGCCGCTGTCGGAACGGCAGAACGTGTTGCTGTGATTGATGTCGGCTCCAACTCGGTCCGGCTGGTGATCTTTGGCGACAGCGCCCGCGCGCCGCTGAACATGCTGAACGAAAAGGCCTTCTGCGCCCTGGGCAAGGGGCTGCCGGAGACCGGGCATCTCAGCCCGGAAGGGGTCAGGAATGCCATTGCGACCCTGAAGCGCTTTGCGTGGATGATGCAGGTCACCGGTGTCGACCGCACGGTCGCCTTCGCCACCGCTGCGGTCCGCGATGCCGTGGACGGACCGGAGTTCGTGGAACGGGTGCGCAGCGAATGCGGTATCTCGCTGGAGGTTCTTTCGGGGCAGGGGGAGTCCCGCCTGGCGGCATTCGGTGTCCTGTTCGGCCTGCCGGAGGCGGAGGGAATCGTCGGCGATCTGGGCGGCAGCAGCCTGGAACTGGCACCCATCGGCAACGGCAGGGCAGAGGCTGGCGTGACCTTGCCCGTCGGCCCCCTCAGGTTCGATGACAGCGATGCGGAATCCGGGGCGATCCGAAAGGCCGTGCGTCAGGAATTGCGCAAGGTCGAGTGGCTGGACAGTATGGTCGGGCGCGATTTCTACGTCGTAGGGGGCACCTGGCGCGCGCTGGCGAAACTGGATATCCAGCGACGCAACTACCCGCTGCATATCGTGCAGGGTTACGAGATGCCGCTGGGACGTGCGCAGTCCCTGGTGGATCTGATCAGCCAGC
>CAXBNO010000105.1:0-8558 GCA_963976775.1 uncultured Kordiimonadales bacterium | reverse complement strand
GGCAGGCGGAGAAGGCGCACAGCCTCCGCATGAAGCTTGGCGGCGAGCCCGGCTTCCACCAGCCGATGCCCCGAAAGCCGAAGGGGATGCATTGGAAAACCTATATGCGGATGCGCGACGAGATTTCGCGTCTTGAAGACGCTAGCATGATGGCGATGGCTCAGAAGCTGGGAATCCGCGTAGACCTGTGACGGCCATTCCGATGCCCCTTCAGTCTGCTTGGAAGCTTCAAAGGAACATGGTGGTGGGATGAACTGGAAGCGTGGATTCCTGCGATTGTGGATCGTCCTGGCAGTCGTCTGGATCGCCGCATCGTTGCTCGCCATGAAACCGTGGCGCGAGATCGGACACCTGCTGGCGGAAACGCCAACTGTTGTGATTCAGCCTGCCCCTGAAGTGGAGACAGAGGACGCGAGGAAAGCGCGACTGCTGTCGCATGCACGTCAGAGGGCAATGTACGAGCGGGCCAGGATGCTGAAGCATTTCGCTCCTAAGAAACTTGGTGAGTTTACGGTTGTCGCTCTTGCTCCGCCGGTTGGGGTTTTTCTTTTGGGGTGGCTGGTCGCTTGGGTTGTCGGGGGATTCAAGCGAAAGGTGTGAATAGGCAACGCTGAAACAGGGCTTGATGCTTGCTATTTGCTTGCTACGCCAAGCGCGCCTAGATTTAAAAAAATCTAACCTATTGAAAGAAATGGCGGACCCGACAGGATTCGAACCTGTGACCTCTGCCTTCGGAGGGCAGCGCTCTATCCAGCTGAGCTACGGGTCCCGCGTGGCCTGCGTGTGCGGGCCAGAGGCGCTCTGATAGCGGAAAAGCGGGGCTGGTGCAATCGGTCTCGCGGCCCTTGCCCCATCAATGCGCCCGGTGCTCTGCCTGCCACCTCACGCGGGGTTGAACGGCTCCTGTCCGCACAGCCACCTGCTGCGACCGGATGCCACGAAGGCGATCCGGGCGGGGTTGCCTAAATCCTTCTCCCATGAAACGCACACGCATCTTCGGGATCTCGGTCCTTGTGCTCGCGGCGCTGATCGGCGGCGGGGCAGTCATTGTCGATGGTCTTCGCGCGCCGTCGCAGCAGGCGGGTGGGATGAAGACCAGCGGCACGGTTTCCATCGGCGGCCCCTTCACACTGACCAATGACGATGGGGAGCGGGTGACCGAGGCGGTGCTGAACGACACCTGGTCACTGATCTACTTCGGCTACACCTTCTGCCCCGATGTCTGCCCGACAGAGCTGCAGGACATGGCGGCGGTGATGGATGAACTGGGCGCGGACGCGGCGAAGGTGACGCCGGTCTTCATCACGGTCGATCCGACCCGGGACGATGTCGCGCAGATGCATGCCTATGTCGAGGCGTTCCATCCCCGCATGATCGGCCTGACAGGGTCGGAGGCAGAGATCACCAGGGCTGCGAAGGCCTATCGCGTCTATTACGCCAAGGCACCGAGCGACACGCCCGACGACCCCTATTACCTGATGGACCACTCGAACTTCATCTACTTCATGGGGCCGGACGGGCAGAACGTCGACATCTTCAACGGTCAGATGGCGATCGAGGAGATGGCAGGCCGGATTCAGGCCGCGATCAAGGGATAGGACGGAACAGCCCTGTATGGACGCTCAGGCCAGCATACGGACGGCGGTCGCGAACAGGAACAGGGCGAAGGCAAGCTTCAGCGCCCGCGGCTTCATGCCATGGGCCAGACGCGCGCCCAGTGGGGCGGTCAGACTGGCGAAGGGGGCGATCAGCACCAGGCCCAGCAGGTTGACGTGACCGGCGCTCGCCTGCGGCAGGGCGGCGACACCCCAGCCGGAAACGATGAAACCCACCGCCCCGGGAAGGGCGATGATCAGGCCGATGGCCGCCGCCGTGCCAACCGCGCGATGCACCGGATAGCCGAAGATGTTGAAGTAGGGGACGCACAGGGTGCCGCCACCGATCCCCATCATGGCCGACGTGCCACCGATGGCGAAGCCGGACGCCGCCCCCGCGGCACCGCCGGGCAGCCGCTCCCGCAGGCGGAAGTCCGCCGGGGTGAACGCCATGTAGGCGGCGACGATCAGCGCGACGATGGCAAAGACCATGGTGAGTGTCGCGCCGCTGACGAGACTGGCGATCAGCACACCTGATACGGAACCGGCAAAGATGAACGGCCCCCAGCGCTTCAGCAGGTCCGTGTCCACCGCGCCCCTGCGATGATGCGCCCGCGCCGAACCGATGGAGGTCAGCACGATGCTGGCCAGCGAGGTGCCGACCGCCACATGCATGCGCACCGACGGGTCGATCTCCAACTGTCCGAGCATTGTGTAGAGCACCGGCACAACGACGATACCGCCGCCGACACCGAGCAGACCGGCCAGCACACCAGCGACACATCCGGTGCCCACCAGAATGGCGGCGAGGGGCAGCAGGTCGGCAGTCAGTTCCATGGTGTTTCCGGATGAATCGGTGGTTGTTTCGGGATTCAGGATCAGCGGAACAGCATGACCGGGACAAGGCAGGACCGGATCATCTCGCTGGTGGTGCTGCCGATGATCAGGCTGCGGATGCGGGAATGGCCATAGGCGCCCATGACCAGCAGGTCGATCTTGTCTATTTCCACCTTGGCGGCGATGACGCTGTCGGCCTGACCGGGGCGGATGCCGGTTTCCACCTCGTAGCCCGCCTTGCGCAGCATGGCGGCGGCGTTCTCCAGATTGCGTTCAGCCAGATCGGTGCGGTTGCCGACGGTCAGCAGGTGGCAGACGGTACCGGGAAACAGCACGCCGTGGGCGATGTGGCGCACCGCCTTCATCGCACTCTCGCCGCCGTCGAAGGCAATGAGCAGGCTGTTGATCGGCCGGAAGGCGCGGGACGTGACCAGGACCGGCTTGTGACAGGCCCGCCCCACCCGCTCCAGGTTCGATCCCAGGTGCAGCCTGGCGAAGTCCGCGCCCTCGCCGCGCTTGCCGATAATGACCAGATCGGCATCGGACTCGGCCTCCTGCAGGTTCTCGATCAGGTCACCGTGGCGCAATCGCGCGGTGACATCGGCGACGCCAGCCTGTTCGAGGCGCTGCTTCGCCTCCTCCAGCACCAGCCGCGCGCGCTTCTGTGTCAGTCGCGCCTGCTCCTGATCCAGGGTCGCCAGTTCGGACAGCAGATGCTCCTTCGCATCCACATTGATGCTGCCGCTCAGGTCCGTCGGCGCACTGGAGGTATTGCGCCGCCCCAGCACATGCAGCAGTTCCACCGAAGCTCCCGTCTGCCCGGCCGCCCAGGCGGCATGGTCACAGACACTTCGGGAATAGACCGATCCGTCGATCAGGGCCAGCAGCCTGGTCATCTGTACATCTCTCCCCCAAAACACGACCGCCCTGCGTCAGCCTCTGCGCCGACCATACACGGGAATGGGGTGGCAGGGAGAATGTGTGGTGCGGACGAATGGTCAGCAAGGAAGAAGAAAGCCTGAAGGCTCCCTCACCTGCGACTGCATGGAGGGCTGCAGTCAGGGTCCACCGCCTTCAGAGCGATCACGCCGCACGGGCTCCGGCCGGACCGGGACCCATGCGGCGCGCTGCGCGGTTGCGGATCGGTTACCGACCGCTGATCAGTTCGGACTGCTTGACCAGTGCCTCGGCCTGCTTGATGGAGGCAATGTCGATCAGGCGGCCGTCGAGGGCGACCGCGCCGCGGCCTTCCTTCTGTGCCTGCTCCATGGCTTCCAGGATGCGCCTGGCCTTGGCGACTTCCTTCTCGGACGGAGTAAAGACCTCGTTGGCAGTGGCGATCTGGCTCGGGTGGATGGCCCACTTGCCTTCACAGCCGAGGATCGCGGAACGGTTGGCCTGGGCCTTGTAGCCATCGGGATCGGAAAAATCACCGAACGGGCCGTCGATCGGGCGCAGGCCGTTGGCGCGGGCGACCACCATGCGGGCGACCGCATAATGCCACATGTCACCCCAGTGATAGTCACGCGCACCGCCGCCTTCCGGCGCATCGGTCAGGACACCATAGAGCGGGTTCGGGCCACCGATCACGGTGGTGCGGGCCTTGGTGGAGGCGGCATAGTCGGCGACACCGAAATGCAGTGACTCGTTGCGCGGGCTGGCGGCGGCGATCTCGTCGACGTTGGCCATGCCGAGCGCGGTCTCGATGATCATCTCGAAGCCGATCCGCTTCTTGCGGCCGATCGCGGCCTCGATCTGGGTCACCAGCATGTCGACGGCGTAAATGTCGGAGGCGGTGCCCGCCTTCGGGATCATGATCAGGTCCAGTCGCTCGCCGCCCTGTTCCAGCACATCCACCACGTCGCGGTACATGTAGTGCGTGTCCAGGCCGTTGATGCGCAGCGACATGGTCTTGTCGCCCCAGTCGATGTCGTTCAGCGCCTCGATGATGTTCTTGCGGGCGGTGGCCTTGTCATCGGGTGCCACCGCGTCCTCCAGGTCGAGGAAGATCACATCGGCATCTGACTTGGCGGCCTTTTCGAACATCTTCGGGGATGACCCCGGCACGGCAAGCTCGCAACGGTTCAGGCGCGGCGTGGTCTGTTCGACAATCTTGAAGGACATTTTCGGGATTCCCCCTGGTTCGTGGATTTTCTGCCTCTGTCGCTCTCTTACAGACCACCGCGCATGCAGACAAGCGAACTCGCCGCCGCGCGTCCTCCGGCGGTCAGCCGATCCGGCCTCGCCGTGCCAGCGGATGGGTCTCCTCCACCAGCGCCGTCAGCCGCGCCTCCTGCACATGGGTGTATATCTGGGTGGTGGAGATATCGGCATGGCCCAGCATCTTCTGCAGGCTGCGCAGGTCCGCGCCACCGGCCAGCAGATGACTGGCGAAGGCATGGCGCAGCACGTGCGGCGACACCTTCGCGGCATCGATCCCGGCATCCCGTGCAAGCTGCTTCAGCGCGATCCCGAACGCCTGCCGTGTCAGGTGGCCGCTCGCCCCGCGGGACGGGAACAGCCATGGCGAGGGCTGGCCCTTGTGAAGAAACATCGCCCGAACCTCGAGGTAGCGCGCCAGGGCTTCCAGCGCCTCGGGACTCATCGGTGCCAGCCGCTCCCGACCGCCCTTGCCGCGCACTTGCAGGAAGCGGGGATCGGGTCCGAGCGGCGGGTGCGGCAGGGTCAGCAACTCGCTGACCCTGAGGCCGGAGGCATAGATCACCTCCAGCAGGCAGGTCAGGCGCAGCCCCTTGTGGTCCGTCCTGGATGCCGCGCGGTGCAGCAGGGCGGAAACATCCTCCACCGTCAGCACCCTGGGCAGCGGACGTGACAGGCGCGGCGCGTCCAGGGCCTGCGCCGGATCGTCCGAACGCAGGCCATCCTGAACCAGAAACCGGTAGAGACCACGAATGGCCGAGAGTTTCCGTGCCTGGGTAGATGCCGCCAGTCCGGCCTGCACCATCCCGTGCAGGCAGTGTCTCAGGTCTTCGGCCTGGGCATCAAGCAGACCACACCCGCGCGGCAAGCCCTCGGAAACACCGTTCAGGTCCCGTCGATATGCCGCGAGCGTATTGGCGGCGGCGCCACGCTCAGCCGCCAGCATGTCGAGATAGAGGTCGATCAGCCGACCGTCATTCACCGGACCGTACGGCCTCGGTGGCGATCAGAGCCTCCACCGCCAGCCGCTCCGCCACCGGTGCGAGGCCGAGTCGGCGCAGCGATCCGACAATGCTGGCAAGTGCTAGCGGATCAAGCGCGCCCGGCCCGGCAGGGCCAATCAGGGCCAGGGCGGCCTGCACCGCCTCCCCGGTCCGCCCCGCGCCGGACGCCAGTACGAGCTGACGCCAGAGCGCAGCGTCTGTCTCAGCAAGTCCCGCGCTTGCCTCATCCCTGGCGGGCGACTGCAGCGCATCGGTCCAGAGTGCCTCCGTCACCGGCCGGCCCACTGCGTCCATCAGCAACAGGATACGGTGCCATTGCCGATCCGCCCCCTCACCTGCCGGGTTGGCGTCGCGCCAGTTGCCCAATCGCCTGTTGTTGGCCGGATCAATGCCCGAAACCTGGGCAAGCGGCAGGATAGCGGTCTGGGCCATGACGGCCTCCCGCTCCCCCGACGCAGCACGGCGCCGCAACAGTTCCAGCCACCCCCGCGCCCGGTCCCTGTCACCGTTCAGCAGGTGCATGCGGAATGCCGCCGGTGCCAGGAAGGCCAGATCGACGGACGGCAGCAGGTGTTCCAGCGCCGTTGAGGCCAGTGCCGCTGCCACTGGCGCATCGCCCCGGGAGAGGGCAACCGTCCACATCGCGAGCATCGCCTCCGCCCGGGCCAGCTTGCCCTCCGCCCGCGCGAACGCGACAGCCGCCTGGCGGAAATCATCGGCATTCAGGTCCGCGTCGGGTGCGCCAAGGATCAGGGTCACGGCGGCGGGCTGCAGGGTTCCGGCGCGTAACGCGGAGATACCCGCTTCAAGACGGAGTGGTGTCGTCAGCCGTGGCATGGTTGCCAGCCGCGCGGCAATGGCCGGTGCGAGCCCGGCAAGGGATTTCAGGGTCGCCTTCTGGCCAAGCCGGAACATGGCCAGATGCAGGGGGGAAAGCTGCGCGGCATCCTCCAGTTCGACGGCCACGTCGTCGGCCATCGCATCGGCGAGGTCATCGAAGACGGCACTGCTCCGCCCGGTCTCGTTCAGGATCGTGCGGGTCAGATCCGCATCGGGGCGTCGCCCCGCCTGCAGGTCACAGAACACGGACGCACGCTGCCAGAAGTCGCGGCTGCCGCCACGCACCTGGGTGCCGACGAGATCGCAGGCACGCTTGACATCACCGCTCAACAGCAGGGCATCAGCCAGCGGACGGCTGTAGGCAGGGTTGTTCAGATCACCGCTCGATGCGGCCTCCGCCAGCGCCACCGCCGAATCCGCCTCCCCCATGGTGATAAGCAGGGTCATGCGCTGCCCCAGCAGGGCGGCGCTGTCGCTGCCGGACGGCGGCGTCCCGATGGACAGCAGCAGGCGGCGCGCCAGATCACGCGCCGCAGGCGATGCATGATGGTTCGGCATCCGCCCGTAGAGCGCATGCACGATCCCCGCAGAGGATCCTTCCCAGAGACCAAGCCCGAGGCCACCGGACGAAGGGCCAAGCAGCCCGGCCGCAGCCTCCCCCGGGGCATCAAGCTGACCGATGACGATCCCACCGGTCGTGACGCTCCTGTCTGTCGACGCTTCGGACGCGCTCCCCGAATTCACCGTTGCAGGCAGCAGCGACTTCGGGCCGCTGCTCCGCCCAGCGTCGGAACTGGTCTGTGCCAGCGCCAGAGTGGGCAGGAACAGGCAGAGCCCGAGCAGGCTGCTAACGCGGAAAACGCTCATCTGGGACCACCTTGCGGGTTTCCTTCGTGGGGGGCGGGATGTCCCATGTGGCGACAAACACGGCGCCAGCGGCACCGAGCACAATGACCAGCAGGAACAGGAAGAGGAACAGACGTCGCATGGGGCCGTGGGATACTCCGGTCGGTGTGCGATGACGGTGTCGGACTGGCAGTCCATCACCCTATAGAGCTTGACGGACGGTGTCGGCAGTGTATCGACGGGGTGAGAGGCTTTCAATTGCAGTCACCAGCGCTGCATCGCAACTGAAAACGACGAAGGACACTGCAGTTTCATGGTTCGGGAGGCGGCTCAAGGCTTCATGTTCGAGGGCGCGGGTGAGGCGCGGGAGGACGATCGGCGTTCCCTGGTGCTTGTCGGTCTGATGGGTGCGGGCAAGAGCACCGTGGGTCGCCGCCTTGCCCAGCGCCTGAACCTGCGCTTCGTCGATGCCGATGACGAGATCGAGGCCGCGGCCGGCATGACCATCCCGGAGATCTTCGAGCGTTATGGCGAGGCGCATTTCAGGGACGGGGAACGCCGCGTCATCCGGCGCCTGCTGCGGGAGCCCCGCCAGGTCATCGCCACGGGGGGCGGTGCCTTCATGAACGATGAAACACGGGCTCTCATTGCCGCTGAGGCGACTTCCATCTGGCTCAAGGCAGATCTGGACACCCTCGTCCGGCGGTGCGCGAAGCGGACGGACCGTCCCCTGCTGCGCGGCGGGAACCAGCGTGACACGCTGGCTGCGCTGATGCAGCAACGCTATCCGGTCTACGAGACATCGGACCTGATGGTGGAAAGCGGCGGGGATACCCACGATGTGGTGGTCGACCGGATCATCGCCGCATTGGGGCAGCCTGCCGATTCCGGTGTCAACACGGTGCGGCAATGACGGCCATCGTGCATGTTGCACTCGGTGCGCGGTCCTACGACATCCACATCGGCACGGATGTGCTGGCACAGGCCGGACAGTTCATCGCCCCGAAACTGCGCCGTCCCCGCATTGCGGTTGTCACGGACGAGAATGTGGCGAAGGCCCTGTTGCCTGCCCTGACCGATGCCTGTGCGGCGGCGCGGATCGAGACGGTCTGCCTGACGCTGCCGGCTGGCGAAGCCACGAAGGACTTTGCCCGACTGGAGCAGCTGACGCGCTGGCTGATCACGGAGCGTGTGGGACGCGACGACATGATCGTGGCCCTCGGCGGCGGTGTCATCGGTGACCTGACCGGATTCGCGGCGGCGATCCTGCGGCGCG
>CAXBNO010000104.1:0-8635 GCA_963976775.1 uncultured Kordiimonadales bacterium | reverse complement strand
CGAGAACCAGGCGATGACGGAGATGAAGCACTCCGCCCGCCGCGCCCGCAGGTACCGGACGGCGATCATCCATTCGAAGGCGTTGAACATGGTCCGGTTTCCTGTCTGCGTTTGCGGGTCAGTCTGAACGGAGCCTGTCGATCAGCCGGGAAAGAGGCCTGTGGTTGCCGGGTCCAGCACCGTGCCCGCGACGATGCGTTCCAGCGCCGCGTCGGGCGCCAGTGCCTGCCGCTCGCCTTCCGACCGCCGCTTCACCTCGACCTGGCCGTCCTTCAGGCCACGGGGGCCGACCACCACCTGCCAGGGCAGGCCGATCAGATCCATGGTGGCGAACTTGGCACCGGCACGCTCCCCCGTGTCGTCCACCAGCACGTCCAGCCCGGCATTCTGGAACTTCTTTTCCAGGTCCGCGCACATGGCATCGCAATCGGCGTCGCCGGCCTTCAGATTGACGATGCCGACATGGAACGGTGCCACCGAGTCCGGCCAGATAATGCCGTCATCATCATGGCTCGCCTCGATGATGCCGCCCACCAGCCGCGAGACGCCGATGCCGTAGGAGCCCATGATGACGTCCCTGTCCACACCGTCCGGCCCGGTCACGCTCAGCCCCATGGGTTTGGAGTACTTGCTGCCGAAGTGGAAGATGTGGCCGATCTCGATGCCGCGCTGGCTGACCAGATCAGCCTCCGCTACCGGGCAGGTGGCGGGGTCGTGCATGTCGTCGGCGGCCGCATAGACGGAGGTCCATTCGTCGACGATGGGCTGCAGGTCGGCGCGATAGTCCACGTCCTGCGGCACTGCCATCCGGATCAGGTCGCGATGGCAGAACACCTCCGACTCGCCGGTGTCCGCCAGGATGATGAACTCGTGGCTCAGGTCGCCACCGATGGGGCCGGTGTCGGCCGCCATCGGAATGGCCTTCAGCCCCATCCGCTCGAAGGTCTTCAGATAGGACACGAACATCCTGTTGTAGGCGCGCTTCGAGCTCTCGAAATCCAGATCGAAGGAATAGCCATCCTTCATCAGGAACTCGCGCCCGCGCATGATCCCGAACCTGGGCCGCACCTCGTCACGGAACTTCCACTGGATGTGGTAGAGCATCTGCGGCACGTCGCGGTAGGACTTCGCGGCGGCACGGAAGATCTCCGTGATCTGCTCCTCGTTCGTCGGGCCGTAGAGCATCTCCCGCCCGTGGCGGTCCTTGATGCGCAGCATTTCCTTGCCGTAGTCGTCATAGCGGCCGGATTCGCGCCACAGTTCGGCGGGCTGGATCGTCGGCATCAGCACCTCGTGCGCGCCGGTACGGTTCTGCTCGTCGCGGACGATGGCCTCGATCTTCTTCAGCACCCGATAACCCAGCGGCAGCCAGGAATAGATCCCTGCGCTCGACTGGCGAATCATGCCGGCGCGCAGCATGAACCGGTGCGACGCGATCTGCGCCTCGTTGGGGGTCTCACGCAGGACGGGCAGAAAGAATTCGGAAAGCCGCATGGGCCATACTCCGTTGGTGGGAAACGGTCACAGGAACGGGGTTTGTAGGGTCTGGCGCGACATGATGCAATTCCGCAGGGTCGCGGGCGCTGGTATGGTGCGCCACTGAATTGGAATGGAGCCTTCGACGTGTCAGAAAATGCATGGTTCTCCGCCGACTATCGGCAGGCACGGGGGCGCTTTCTGGATGCCGCGGCAGACGTCGGCGCACGGGTGGAGACCCACGAGAACCCGGTGCCAGGACCGAATGGCGGGCCGCTGGCGACTGACGTCGCCTTCCTGGGTGACCCGCAGGCGGAGGCGGCGCTGCTCACCTTCTCCGGCACCCATGGCGCGGAAGGATTCTGCGGTTCCGGCGTACAGGTCGGCTGGCTGGAAAGCGGTCTCTGGCGGGAAGTGCCGGAAGGCATTGCCCAGATCCATGTGCATGGCGTCAATCCCTTCGGCTTTGCCCATCTCTCCCGCACCACGGAGGAGAACGTCGATCTGAACCGGAACTTTGTCGATTTCGCGGCGGCGCCGCCCGTCAACGAAGGCTACGAGAGCATTCACCCGATCCTCTGCCCGGAGGTCTGGGACGACGAGGCCGAGACCCGGCTGGCGCAGGGCGTCGCAAGGTACACGGCGGAACATGGCTTCTGGGCGTTCCGCGAAGCCGCCACCTCGGGCCAGCACACGCACCGGAACGGCATCTTCTTCGGCGGCACGGCACCGAGCTGGTCGCGACTGACCGTGGCGCGCCTGCTGGCCACCCACTGCAGCAAGCGCAAGCGGCTGGCGGTGATCGACTATCACACCGGGCTTGGGCCGCGCGGCTACGGGGAGCGGATCGTGGATCACTTGCCCGACACGGCAGGCTATCAACGCTGCCTCGACTGGTATGACAGCGACTGCGCCTCACCGCATCTGGGTACATCAGCCTCCGCGAAGCTGACCGGGCAGATGCTGGATGCCATCGAACACGGCCTGCCACAGGTGGAGGTCACCGCCATCGCGCTGGAATACGGCACCCAGCCGGAGAACCAGGTGATCAGCGCCCTGTGCGCCGACAACTGGCTGCGTTTCCACGGCGATGCGGATTCACCCCGTGGCAGGGACATCAAGGCGCAGGTGCGCGAAGCCTTCTATCAGGACGCCCTGGACTGGAAACAGGCCGTCTTCGAACGCGCCCTGGACACCCAGCGCCGCGCCATTCGGGGGCTGCAAGGGTAGGGCTTTCTCCTGCTTGCCTGGCGCTTGCCGATCAAGTCCGCGAGCGTCGGAGTGAGAGTGGTCAGGGTAAACCCTACCTCGCCACCCCCCATCACGCCGTGTCTGGGCTCGACCCGGGCACCCAGCAGTGCCGCACGAACGCCGGAACGTGGGCTCGTGGATCAAGTCCGCGAGAGACGCTGAAAAGGCGCAGCGGCAGCTACATCCGACCGACGCCGAAGCTGTTCGGCTGCAGCGGGCGGCGGTCGCCTTCGCGGCAGATGTCGAGGCACATGCCGAGCAGGCGGCGGCTGTCGCGGGGGTCGATCAGGCCGTCATCGAACAGCCGCGCGGTGTTGTAGAGCGCCTGGCTTTCCTTGTCGAACTGGCTGACGATGCCGTCGTACATCTTGCTGATCACGGCATGGTCCGGCTCCACACCCTTCCGCTTCGCGCCCTGTTCCGCCACGATCTTCAGCACCGTCGCCGCCTGCTCGCCGCCCATCACCGACATGCGGTAGTTCGGCCAGCCGAAGATGAAACGCGGACTGTAGGCCCGGCCGCACATGGCGTAGTTGCCCGCACCGAAGCTGGCGCCCACCATCAGCGTGATCTTCGGCACCCGCACGTTGGAGACGGCCTGGATCATCTTGGAGCCATGTTTCACCATGCCGCCGCGCTCCGACTCCGTGCCGACGATGAAGCCGGTGGTGTCGTGCAGGAAGACGATGGGCGTATCCGCCTGGTCGCAGAGCTGCATGAACTGCGCCGCCTTGGTGGCCCCGGCATTGTCGATGGGACCATTGTTGCCGACGATGCCGACGGCCATCCCCATGACCTCCGCGAAGCCGCAGACCGTGGCCGGGCCATAGTTGCTCTTGAAGTCCACGAAGTCGGAGCCGTCCACCAGCCGAGCGATCAGTTCCCGCGCGTCGTAGGGGCGGCGATAGTCCGCCGGCACCAGCCCGCAGATCTCGTCCGGGTCATACAGCGGTTCGCGCCAGGTCCGCGCAGGCTCCGGCGGCAGGCGGTCGTTCCAGCGCAGCTTGCCCATGACGTCGCGCGCCATGCGGATGCCGTCGGCATCATCCTCCGCCATGAATTCCGACACGCCGGAGACCAGGCTGTGCATTTCCGCCCCGCCCAGATCCTCGTCCGTCGCGACCTCCCCCGTCGCGGCATAGAGCAGCGGCGGACCGGCCAGGAAGACACGGCTGCGTCCCTTCACCATGATCGTGTAGTCGGACATGCCGGGGACATAGGCCCCGCCTGCGGTGGAGGACCCATGCACCACCGCGATCTGCGGAATGCCCATCGCCGACATCCGCGCCTGATTGTAGAAGCCGCGCCCGCCCTCCACGAAGATGTCGGACTGGTACTTCAGGTTGGCCCCGCCCGATTCGATCAGGTTGATCTTGGGCAGCTTGTTCTCGTGACAGATCTCCTGCACCCGCAGGTTCTTCTTCAGACCCATGGGGGCGATGGTGCCGCCCTTGATGCCGCTGTCGGAGGCCGAGATCATGCAGCGGATGCCCTGCACATAGCCGATACCGGCAATGGCACCGCCGCCCATGACACTCTTCGAACCGTCGTCGTCATGCATGCCAAGCCCGGCAAGCGTCGAGAGCTCCAGGAACGGCGAGCCCTTGTCGAGCAACTGGTCGATGCGCGCCCTGGGCGGCAACTGCCCGCGGGAGCGGAAGACATCGGCCTTCGCGTTCGATGTGTCGCGCACCTTCTGTTCCAGCGCGCGCACGGCAGCGATCATGCCCAGCATGTCGGCACGGTTGGCCTTGAAACTGTCACTGTTCGTCGAGATCTGAGATTGCAGAACGGCCAAGAGTCCCTCCCCGGATTGGCTGTCGGGGCAGGCTACAGGCAGTTGGCGCCGGATTGAAGCATCCGTTCTGCCACCGGGGTCACGCCCGGCGCATGGCCGCCGTCAGCAGGCCCGCGCCGATCATCACCGATCCGCCGACCCGGTTGATCCAGCGCAGGGTCGAGACCCGCGTGATGTGGCGGCGCACCGATCCCGCGACCCAGGCATAACCGGCGGCGTTCAGCACAGCCAGCGCCAGGAAGGTGCTGCCCAGGATCAGGAACTGCGGCAGCGCGGCAGCAGTCGGGTCCATGAACTGCGGCACGAAGGCAATGAAGAAGACGATGCCCTTCGGGTTCAGCGCCGTCACGATCCAGGCCTGCCGGATCAGCTGTCTGCCGGTTGAAGGCTGCACGTCCGTCAGGACCGACGGATCCGGCTTCGCCCGCAGCAGACCGATGCCAAGCCAGATCAGATAGGCCGCGCCGACGAACTTCAGCGCCGTGAACAGGGTCGCGGAGGCAGCGAGCACCGCGCCGAGACCGGCGAAGGAGACCACCATCGCCGTGACATCCCCCAGCCCGACGCCGATCACCGACTTCATCGCCGCTGGGCGTCCCCGCGACAGGGCATTCGCCACCACCAGCATGACCGTCGGACCGGGAAGCACAACCAGCAGGGCGGAGGCGAGAACAAAGGCGAGATAGATGTCGAGGGACATGGGGCCGACTCCGTCAGAATTTCTTCCCGGCAGTCATCCCTGCCCGGGCAGGAGCGTCAAGAGACTTGTTGCGGCTGTCAGACAGGCGACCGATTCTCAGTTCCCGGCCATCTGGCGCAGACCGATCTCGTCCAACTGGATCTGTTCGCGGCGATCGGCAGCGCGGCGACGCTCGGCCTGCTTGCGCTCGATCAGGTTCTCGTAGCGCTTGGTTTCGCGGAAGGCTTCCGCCACCACATCCCGCAGGGTATCGATCCGGGCGTCCACTTCCTGCATGGAGGCGGTGAGCGTTTCCTGCTGGCGGCGCGCGGCATTGACGAAGGCCCCGATGGTGGTTCCAGCCAGCGGATCACTGACAGTCGCCGCCTTCTCCGCGGCAATGCGGTCGTCAATGCGGTCACAGCGCGCCTGCAGGTCGTCCCGCATGGCGTGCAGTTCGCCGATCTCGTGGCGGCGGCGATCCAGTTCCAGCTTCGATACCTGCAGCAACCTGTCCAGCGTGCTCATGCCGCCAGGCCTCCCTGTTCAAGCAGTCCGGCGAGTTGTTCGAACCCGTCATGCAGATCGGCACGATCCTCCTGCCGTTGCGACAGGAAGGATTCAAGTGCCGGGTTGTAGGCAATGGCCTGATCGATGCGCGGGTCGGACCCGCGCCGGTAGGCACCAATGCGGATCATCTCTCCCATCTCCTCATAGGCGGCCAGCAGGTCACGGGCCTTCGACACCACCTTGCGCTGCTCCGGGGTCTGGCAGGCGGGCATGGTCCGGGAGATCGACTTCAGGATGTTGATGGCCGGATAGCGCCCGCGTTCCGCGATCTGGCGCTCCAGCACGATGTGGCCGTCCAGAATGCCGCGCACCGCGTCGGCAATGGGCTCGTCATGGTCCCCGCCCTCCACCAGCACAGTGAAGAGCGCGGTGATCGCCGCGCCGCCAATGCCGGGACCGGCCCGTTCGAGCAACTGCGGCAGTTCCGCGAAGACGGACGGCGTATAACCCTTGGAAGCAGGCGGCTCCCCTGCCGACAGCCCGATTTCCCGCTGCGCCATGGCAAAGCGGGTGATGCTGTCGATCATGCAGAGCACTTCCTGACCCTGGTCGCGGAAATATTCCGACAGGGTCAGGGTCAGATGCGCGGCCTGGCGGCGCATCAGCGCCGGTTCGTCGGAGGTGGAGACGACGACAACCGTCCGCGCCATGCCCTCCGGCCCCAGATTGTCCTCGATGAATTCCTTCACCTCGCGGCCACGCTCCCCCACCAGGCCGACCACGGCGACATCGCTTTCCGTATAGCGGGCCAGCATCGACAGCATGACGGACTTGCCCACGCCGGACCCGGCAAAGATGCCCATGCGCTGACCCCGGCAAGTGGTCAGGAACGTGTTCATGGCACGGATGCCGAGATCCATCGGCGCGCCGACCCGGTCGCGCAGATGAGCCGACGGCGGGCGGGCGCGCAGAAAGTAGTTTTGCTGCCCCTGCACCAGGGGCGGGCCGCCATCGATGGGGCGTCCCATGGCGTCAACGACACGACCAAGCCAGGATGCATCGGGACGGACGCAGGGTTGTTCCGCGCCGACGACTGCCTTGCAGCCGACACCGACGCCTTCCAACTGTCCGAACGGCATGGCGAGCGCGTGGTCACCGCGAAATCCGACGATCTCCGCCTCCACCTGGCGGCCGTCGCGGGTCTCCAGCAGGACGCGACCGCCGACGGAGAGCCGCCAGGCGATACCGGCGACTTCGACCATCAGGCCCTGAACGGCGGCGACGCGGCCATATTCCTGCCGCGCGGGTATCTGTTCGAGTTCGGTCAGCAGTGTGCGCAAGGGAAGTTCACCGGAATGTGTCGTTGCTCGATCTCGACACCCACGCTGACGCAACAGCCTTAATTTCCGGTGAACGGCACCCTCGGAATCAGAGAATGAATTTCGAAAGATCCGCGTTCTGGGCGAGATCGCCGATCCGGTCCCGCACGTAGGCATCGTCGATATCCACGGTCTCCCCGGCCCTGTCACTGGCCGTGAAGCTGATCTCTTCCAGCACCTTTTCCAGGATCGTGTGCAGTCGGCGGGCACCGATGTTCTCGACGCTTTCGTTCACCTTCACCGCCAGATCGGCCAGTGCGTCGATGGCGTCATCGCCGAAGGTCAGTGTCACCTCTTCCGTGCCCATCAGCGCCGTGTACTGGCGGATCAGGCTGGCCTCCGTCTCCGTCAGGATACGCTTGAAGTCGGACTTGGTCAGCGGCTGCAACTCGACGCGGATCGGCAGGCGACCCTGCAGTTCAGGCAGCAGGTCCGACGGCTTCGCGACATGGAACGCACCCGAGGCGATGAACAGGATGTGATCGGTCTTCACCGCGCCGTGCTTGGTGGACACGGTCGTGCCCTCGATCAGCGGCAGCAGGTCGCGCTGCACCCCTTCCCGGCTCACATCCGCGCCCTGACGGTCGGAGCGTGCGGTGATCTTGTCGATCTCGTCCAGGAAGACGATGCCATTGTCTTCCACGCTCCGGATCGCGTCCTGCACCACGTCCTCGTCATCCAGCAGCTTGTCCGATTCCTCGGCAATCAGGATTTCATGGCTGTCACTAACGGTCATGCGCCGCGGCTTGCCCTTGCCGCCGCCCATCGCCTTGCCGAGAATGTCGTTGAGATTCATCATGCCCATCTGCGCGCCCGGCTGGCCGGGAATGTCGAAGGTGGGCAGGCTGAATCCGCCCCCCGCGTCGCGCAACTGCAGTTCGATCTCCTTGTCATCCAGATCGCCACTGCGCAGCTTCTGGCGGAACTTCTCCCGCGTTTCGCGGCTGGCACCGTCGCCGACCAGCGCGTCCAGCACACGTTCCTCCGCCGCCTGCTCGGCGCGGGCGCGGACTTCCTTGCGCTTGCGCTCCCGGACCATGGTGATGGCTGTTTCCAGCAGGTCCCGGACGATCTGCTCCACGTCCCGACCGACATAGCCCACTTCAGTGAACTTCGTGGCCTCCACCTTCAGGAACGGCGCCTGGGCCAGCTTGGCCAGCCGTCGCGAAATCTCCGTCTTGCCGACACCGGTCGGTCCGATCATCAGGATGTTCTTCGGCAGTACCTCGTCACGCAGGTCGTCAGGCAACTGCTGGCGACGCCAGCGGTTGCGCAGCGCCACCGCGACGGCGCGCTTGGCGTCGTTCTGGCCAATGATGAAGCGGTCCAGTTCGTGGACGATCTCGCGCGGGCTGAAATCACTCATGGGGTTCAGGCACTCTCGATGATGACGTTTTCATTGGTGTAGACGCAGATATCGGCTGCGACCTTCATGGCGCGGCGGGCAATCGCCTCCGCGTCCATGTCGTCGCGGTCGATCAGCGCCCGTGCGGCGGCCAGCGCATAATTGCCGCCGGAGCCGATGCCGAAGAACATCCTGAT
>CAXBNO010000103.1:0-8690 GCA_963976775.1 uncultured Kordiimonadales bacterium | reverse complement strand
CACGCCGAAGACCCGCATGGTCTGGGTGGAAAGCCCGACCAATCCGCTGCTGAAACTGGTCGATCTGGCCGCCATCAGCCGCATCGCGAAGGCCAACAACATCCTGATGGTCTGCGACAATACCTTCGCTACACCTTACTGCCAGCGCCCGCTGGATTTCGGTGCGGACATCGTCGTCCATTCCATCACCAAGTATCTCAACGGCCATTCCGACGTGGTCGGTGGCGTCGTCGTCATCGGTGACAATGCGGACCTGAAGGAACGTCTGTTCTATCTGCAGAACGCGGTCGGCAGCATCCTCGGCCCCTTCGACAGCTTCCTGGCACTGCGCGGCCTGAAGACCCTGGCCCTGCGGATGCGCCAGCACTGCGAGAGCGCGCTGACCGTGGCGCAGCATCTGGAGGCGCATCCGAAGATCGAGCGGGTGATCTATCCCGGTCTGGCAAGCCACCCGCAGCATGCCCTTGCCGCCAGCCAGATGGACGCCTTCGGCGGCATGATCACCGCCTTCATCAAGGGCGACATCGAAGACGCGCGAAAGTTCCTGGAACGTTGCGAGATCTTTGCGCTGGCGGAGAGTCTGGGCGGCGTCGAAAGCCTGATCGAGCATCCCGCGATCATGACCCATGCCTCCGTCCCGTCCGAGGTCCGGGCCGAACTGGGCATCTCCGACACCCTGATCCGCTTCAGTGTCGGCGTGGAGAATGTCGAGGATCTGATCGCGGAGATTGATACGGCACTGGGGTAAGGTCAGGCCGGGGGCCGACCCTGTTCCTGCAACTGTCGCATGTCACCGATATCGTCCACCCAGTCCAGCGCCGAGCGGCACCAGATCTGGATTGCCGGGCGCAGTTCGTTGCGCTGGCGCGCGGTGCCGAGGCGCAGGGAGAAGGCGTCCGGATCGACCGGCGCGCTGCCATGGATCGAGGTGCCGCATTCGGGGCAGAAGGAGAGGGCGCGCTGGCTGCCGCTCTCGGCTGTCTTGATGAACACCTTCAGCTTGCCGCTCAGGAGTCTGAAGTCTGCTGCTGGCACGAGGACGCCATAGCGGAAGGCGGTGCCGCTGTTGATCTGGCAGTCCGTGCAGTGACAGATGGCGATCCTGTCCGGATCGATCTCGGCCTCGTAGCTGATGTGGCCACAGAGGCAGGCCCCGTCGATCTTCATCTTCGTCATCATGTTCGCTCCGTTGCGGGAACCATGGTGCCCAGCGTACCGCTCCGCAGCGCTTCCACCAGATCGGCCCGCCTTTCCAGCGTCGCGCGCTGGTTGACGTAGCCCTTGTCGGTGATCTCGTTGGCGTCGATGGAGGGTGGTTCCGGCATCAGCACGAAGCGGTCGATGCGGGTAGAGGAGGCCGGATTGGCCACGTTCCAGGCTGACAGCTTCTCCGCGATGGCGGCAGTGACCTTCTCCGACGCACAGAGCGCTTGCGGATCGTCTCCTGCTGCCGGGTCCAGCGCGGCGACGGTAGTCAGGGCGGGCCAGATCAGCAGGCCGATGCGGTCCGTGTCATGGCCGGTCACCACCACGTCCTGCACCAGTGGGGAGCAGGCCCCGACCGTGCCGACGCGCAGCGCACCGACGCTGACCCAGGTGCCGGTTGTCAGCTTGAAATCCTCCGCCACCCGCCCGTCGAACAGGACACCGGCTGACGGATCGTCCGGGTCGGCCAGCAGCCCGGCGTCACCCATGCAATAGAAGCCTTCCTCGTCGAAGGCGGCGGCGGTGAGGTCTGGGCGGTCGTGATAGCCGGGGGTGATGTTCGGCCCCCGCAGGCGCAGTTCGTACTTCGCGCCGCTGGGCTGGAACTTCAGCTCGCAGCCCGGCACCGGCAGGCCGATGTTGCCTGCGCGCGGAATCGGGAAATGCACCAGGGTGGCCAGCGGCGCGGTCTCCGTCGATCCCCAGGCCGACAGCATCAGCGGGCGCGGATGGCCCGACTGGTCCGCCACCTGCTCCAGCCGGTCCCAGAGGTCCTGCGGCAGGGCGGCGGCGGCGTAGAAGATCGCCTTCAGGTCGCGGAAGAAACTGTCTCGCAGGTCTGCGTCCTGCTCCAGGGCGGGCAGCAGGGCGGCAAATCCGGCGGGCACGTTGAAATAGAGGTTCGGACTGGCGAGGCGCAGGTTCTCCACCGTGCGCCCGATCAGCGGCGGGGCGGGCTTGCCGTCGTCGATGTGGAAGGTGCCGCCGTTGAACAGTGCCAGATTGAGGCAGAAGTTGCCGCCGAAGGTATGGTTCCACGGCAGCCAGTCGACCAGTACCGGCGCCATGTCCCGCACGAACGGCCAGGCGGCGGCCAGCATGGCCTGATTGGCACAGAGCATCCGGTGCGTGTTGATCACCCCCTTGGGCATCCCGGTGGAGCCGGAGGTGAACAGGATCTTGGCGACTGCGTCAGGCGCAATGGCCACATCGGGCGCGGACCCGGCGGTCGGGATTGTGGCCATGTCGGCGTTGGTCATCACCGTTCCGTATCCCTGTTCCGCCAGCGCCTCGAGGGCCGGGACGAACGGGGCCGTGTCCTCCACCCAGACCAGGCCGGGGCGGGTCAGGTCGGCAATGTGGCGCAGCTTGGCGTGATCGGCACTCATCAGGCTGTAGGCGGGGGAGACGGGCACGGCGGGAACCCCCGCCAGCACCGCCCCCAGCGTCATCAGGGCGTGGCCGACGGAATTGCCCGAAAGGATCATCAGGGGGCGTTCGGGACCGAGGCCCGCCGCCAGCAGATGCTGCGCGATACCTGCGGCACGGGCATGGACTTCCGCATAGGTCAGCGTCTGCCAGCCGTCACCGTCGCGTCCTGCCAGAAAGGTCCGTTCGCCGTTCGCCCTGGCCTGCGCGACAAGCACCCCACCGAGGGTTGCCGGGTAGTCGCCGAGCGGGACAGGGGAGCGCAGGATCATGGCCCCATCGTCGCGCCGTTCCAGCTCGGCCCGCTGTGCAAGAAACCGAAGCCCGTTCAAGATCACGTCTGTCATGTCGTCACTCCCACCCAGACTGTCCTGATGCCATGACAGGGCCGGTGCGGCAAGGACGGGCTGGCTCGACAGTCCGGAGCGAACAGGGTACACGCGAAACCATGGAACATGACCTGACAGCGCCAGCCGGGGAGGGCGTCTTCGTGATCGCGGAGGCGGGGGTGAACCACAATGGCGACCCGACGCTGGCGGCGGAACTGGTGACGGCAGCGAAGCAGGCCGGGGCCGACGCGGTGAAGTTCCAGAGCTTCGATCCCGATGCGCTGGTCAGCGCGGGCGCGGAGACCGCTGCCTACCAGAAGAAGGCCACGGGCAACGACGACCAGCAGGCGATGCTGCGCGGGCTGGTGCTGGATGTGCCGGCGCATGAGGCGCTGTTCGCGCAATGCGCGGACCTGGGGATCGAGTTCATCTCGACCCCGTTCGATGTCGGCTCGGCGGACATGCTGGTCCGGCTGGGGGTGAAACGCCTGAAGGTCGGTTCCGGCGATGTCACCAACATCCCGCTGCTGCGCCATCTGGCGACCTTCGACCTGCCGGTGATCCTGTCTACCGGCATGGCCGATCTGGCGGAGATCGACCGGGCCATTGCCGCGCTGGCGCCGCTGCAGGACCGGATCAGCCTGCTGCACTGCGTCTCGGCCTATCCGACGCCGATGGCGGATGCGAACCTGCTGGCGATCCGCACGCTGGAGGCCTGTTACGCCCTGCCCATCGGCTATTCCGATCATACCCTCGGGATTCATGCCGCGCCTGCCGCCGTGGCGCTGGGTGCGCGCATCATCGAGAAGCATCTGACCCTGGATCGCGGCCTGCCCGGACCCGACCACGCCGCATCGCTGGAACCGGAGGAGTTCGCGGAGATGGTGACAGCGATCCGGGCGGTGGGAACCGCGCTGGGTGACGGGGTCAAGGCTCCGCGCGGCAGCGAGCTCGATACCCGCCGGGTGGCGCGACGGGGCCTGAAGGCGGCGCGCGACATGGGGGCCGGGACCGTGCTGCGGCTGGAGGATATTGCCGTGCTGCGGCCCGAGACCGGCTACGCGCCGCACCTGATCGACGATCTGCCGGGCCGGACACTGCGGCGTCCATTGACCCGGGGCGCGCCGATCCTGCCGGACGACCTTGAATGAGTGGTCCGGTTGGCAGACGCCGAATCGTCTATGTCACCGGCACCCGCGCCGACTATGGCCTGATGCGCGAAACCCTGCGCCGTATCGATGCCCATCCGGCGCTTGATCTCAGCCTCTTCGTCACCGGCATGCACCTGCTGCCCGCCTACGGGGAAACGGTTCGGGAGATCGCGGCGGATGGCCTGTCGATCGCCGCCCGCTGGCCGGTCGGGTTGAGTGGCTCGGACGGGGGCGAGATGGCGCTGGCTCTCTCGGAAACCCTGCGTGGCTTCATCGAGACCTTTCGCGCGCAGCCGCCGGACCTGGTGCTGCTGCTCGGCGACCGGGGGGAGATGTTGGCCGGGGCAATCGGGGCGCTGCATCTCGGCTGCGCCACGGTCCATGTGCATGGCGGGGAACGCTCCGGCACGGTGGATGAGCCGGTACGCCACGCCATCTCGAAGCTGGCGCATTTTCACCTGACCGCGACCGCGCAGGCGGCGACGCGGTTGCGGCAGATGGGGGAGGATGACTGGCGCATCCGCACCGTGGGTGCGCCGGGCCTGGATGATCTGGCGAACCGCGATGCGGTGGACCGCGCCACGCTGGCGAAGGACCTCGGCTTCGATCCCGCCCGTCCCATCGCCGTGGCGGTGTTTCATCCGGTGGTGCAGGACGGCGCCGATGCGGCCCGGCAGATGCAGACCATGCTCGACAGTCTGCTGGCGGCAGGGATTCAGGTGCTGGCGCTGGCACCCAACGCCGACGCTGGCGGTTCGGGGATTGCGGACGTGATGCAGCGGGTCGGTGCCGCCCACCCGGATCTGGTCCGGCTGATCGACCATCTGCCGCGCGCGCGCTATCTGGCGTGGCTCGCCGCGGCGGACCTGCTGATCGGCAATTCCTCCAGCGGGATCATCGAGTCCGCCAGTCTCGGCATTCCCTGCGTGAACCTTGGCGATCGCCAGATGGCACGGGACCGCAACACAAATGTGATCGACGTGCCGACCATCGGGGCGCAGGCGGTGTCCTCCGCCATTGCGACGGCCTTGCAGCAGGGACGGCAGCACTGGCCCAACATCTGGGGCGATGGCCGAAGCGCGCCGCGCATTGCCGCATTCCTGGCGGAGGTTGATCTGACCCCCGCCGTCTTCAGGAAACTCAACAGCTACTGACGGCGGCGCAGGCCCTTCACGGCGCTGCGTGCGTCGCGGTTCACCACGACGGCAGTGGCGATGCCGAGAAGGCCACCAGCCAGCAGTGCGATCAGGCCGGTTGTCGCCGTGCTGCCTTCAAATCGCTGCTCGACCAGGATCGGTACTGCCATAGCGACTGTGGCCAGTATCGCGGTGATCCATGTTGGCGACTGGGCAAGCATGGCCGCCATGGGAACGTCACGGCGGGCCGTCTTCAGCAACAGATAGACACTGCTGACGAACGCTCCGAAGACCGCCGCGAGCATCAGATGCATCAACGTACCGTCCATCGCCTTGACTGCCAGCGCCGCGGTCAGGAAGGCAATGAACCCCAGTCCCTCACCGAGCATGGGTGATCGGGTATCGCCCATGGCGTTCAGCACCCGCCGATAGAAGACATTCAGGCCCAGCGGAATCAGGCTGATCGCGTAGATGGCGGTCAGGTTGGCGATGACCGACAGTTCGCCTGCGGTGATGTCGCCCCAGCCGAAGACCAAAGTCGTGATCAGGTCCCGGCTGAGAAACAGCGCGCCGAAGGCCATGGCCGACAGCACGAGGATCCAGGTCTGACCCTGCCGCACGAGGCTGAGGAAGGCGCCACGGTCCTGCTCCGCGCCACCCGGTGCCAGGCTGGCGAGCCGCGGCAGCAGGATGATGGTCAGGGTCATGATGACGACGCCGAGCGGCAGCAGGACAAGGCGGGTGGCATAGTTCACGCCCGCCAGCGCGCCGATGCCGAACAGGGTCGCGAAGGCCCGCAGCGCAAACGGATAGAAGAAGACAACGGACTCCGCCGCTGACGTCTGCGCCATGCCCAGGATCATCCGGCGGTCGACCAGCCATGGTGAGAAGTTCAGGCCGCCGAAGGCGCGTCGGCCGATGGCCGCCATCTGGATCAGCCAGCGCAGCAGCACACCGCCGATCACGGCTGCGGCCAGCCAGGCCACCGACCCGTCCCGCCCGTCCACGAGCAGGGCGGCAATCAGCACCGAATTGATCACCGCAGTGCCGATGGCCGACAGGAAGAACCGGTCTTCAGCCTGCAGCCACGCGATGGTCACCGCGTTGATGGCCGCAATCGGGGCAGCCAGAATGACCAGCGGCAGCAGGTCGATGGTACGCTGCCGGGCGACGGCGTCGAACCCGGGGGCCAGCAGATCGACCATGCCCGAACGCACCGCAATCAGCAGCAGCGCAAGCAGGCCGATCATGGCGAAGATCGCCAGACTGGCCTGGAACAGAAGCTGACTGGCGACGTCCGCGCGCTGCCTGAAGGCCACCACCAGAACCGCCGTGACACCGCCCGCCCCGAGCACATTGATCAGGAAGTCCGGCAGACCGACCAGAAAGACGGCAATATCCGCCTCCCGCCCCAGCCCGAACGAGGCTGCGATCGTCGCCTCCCGCCCGAACCCCAGCAGCCGCCCGATCAGCAGCGCCAGGGCAACGGCCGCGCCGGACCTGAGGACGGTCGCGAGCATCAGTCGGCTCTCTGACGAAGCAGCAGGCGATCAATTTCCTTGATGACATTGGCTGTTGCCGTGCCCGTCGGGGGCGCCCCAAGCAGGTCGAGCCGTGGTTCCGGTCTGTCGCGCAGGGCCGTGGTGAGTGCAGCATCAAGGTCCGCGATCGTGGCGATGTCGGTGCTCAGACCCAGAGGGCCGTAGGGAATGGCATCGTCGGCACTGTTGGTCACAACCGGCTTTCCGGCCAGAGCCGCCTCAAGGCCTACCATCGAGAACTCGGTGAACAACACGTCTGCCGCATGAATGACCGCATGCACGCTCTCCTCCCGCGGGCTGACATGGTAGCGGTCATCCAGCCTGCCGAAGTCCATCCGCTGGTTGGGATGAGCCCGCAGGATGATGCGCAGGTTGGCATCCCTGTCGAGCATGGCCTGCAGGATATCCAGCTTGTCGGCGACCGGGGCAATCCGGGTATCACCTGCCGTCACGGCCGGCAGGGTCCAGGCAATGATGGACCGTTCCTGCCAGCCCAGTCGCGACCGCAGGGCCGTGCCGCTCGCCACGGCTGTCTCACTGACCAGATGATCCAGGGCCGGGTTGCCGGTGACTGCGATGGTCGCGGGCGATCTGCCTTTCGCGATCAGGTGGCGGCGAACTGATTCACCCAATACCGTGACCCGCGTTGCAAATCCGTTGTCCGCCATCCATTGCCATTCGAAGTCGAGGAACAGATCGCCCATCGCCAGGGAGGGGACGCCACGCAGGCCTGCGGCCAGTATCATCGCTCTTTCCGCGCGCGGTGAATTGGTCGTGACCACGAGGTCCGGTTTCCAGTCGTCGATCAGGCGACCGACTGTCCGGACAGGCAGGAAAGCGGCTCTTCCCTTCTCGGCGAATTCCTTCTCGGCAAGTTGCTCACCTGCATCTGCTTCGAGTTCCGCGTAGCTCAGTCCCAGATAGGCTTCCGACTCCGCCAGGCTGACCAGGTTTGTGTCCATTCCTGCGGCAAGCCGCCTGCCATGCCGTCTTGCAGTGTCGTCACCGGGGCGCCAGAGATCCCTGAATCCGACCGGCTCGAACCCGGCCGATTCCGCGACCGCGTGTGCTGTCGTCAGCGCCAGAATACGCAGGTCCACGTCCCCACGCTGCCGGAGGGCTCGCATCACTGGCATGACCATGTTGACGTGGCTGGCACCGTAGGACGTGAACAGGATGCGATATTTCGTCATCGAAAGGCATATCCCGACTGGCCGCGTTCTCTTGAACGCCCGAAGCTGATAGCTATAGTCCGGTCGCCTGACTGTCCATGGTCATTCCCGGACATTCCTTCAGCAGAGAGCAGTTCACGACATGGCGAAATATCCGGCGCGCGTTGCCATCGATCCTGCACGCTACAGCCCCGATCTGAACGACCCGGAAGTCTTCTACGGCTTGCCGAAGGAGGTCCGGTTCTGCCGGAAGAGCCTGATCTCGAATCAACGCCCGAATTCAGCCGTGGAATTCAAGCATCGTCGCGAGTCGAAGAAGGAAACCGTCCATTTCGACGAGAATGGTGTTTCTGACGCCTGGCACGTGGCACAGCGCAAGCGTGGCATCGACTGGCAGGCGCGGCGCGAGGAACTGGAGGCCGTGCTATCGAAGCACCGGCGCAACGACGGGCACTACGACATTCTGGTGCCTGGTTCCGGCGGCAAGGACAGCTTCTATGCCGCGCACGTCCTGAAGTACGAATTCGGCATGCATCCGCTGACCGTCACCTGGGCTCCGCACATGTATACCGACTGGGGCTGGCGCAATCAGCAGGCATGGATCCATTCCGGTTTCGACAACTATCTGATGACACCCAACGGGCGCGTACATCGCCTGCTGACCCGCCTTGCGGTGGAGAACATCCTGCATCCGTTTCAGCCATTCATCCTGGGCCAGAAGCAGCTG
>CAXBNO010000102.1:0-8700 GCA_963976775.1 uncultured Kordiimonadales bacterium | reverse complement strand
CCCGCCGTCGCGCAATTGGTTCGACCAGCCGAAGGCAATTGTCGATGCACAGGCTCAGATCACTCAGACGGGAGACAATCTCGTCCTTGACGTTGGCGTCCGCGCTGAGCGTGAGAACCCGGTCAACCAGTTCGAGAAGCGCCGTCCCGCTGAGACGGATATCCTTCAGGTATTCGAGGTAGCGCGGCTCGATCTTCCCGAAGGGTTCCGCGATCATGAACTCGCTCATCCCCAGGATGGCATTGAGCGGTGTCCGCAGATCGTGGCTGACGTGGCTGATCACCAGATCGCGGATCGAGTTCTGACCGTTCATCTCCCGTATCAGGCGCCGCAGTTCCTCTTCTGCGCTCGCATGCGCCGCACATTCGGCGTTGAGCCGGTCGATCGTGCGGGTCAACTCGCCAAGTCTCGAGGTCTGGTCGTCGCGTGCAATCCGCACGACCACGAAATCGCCAACCGCGCCCTTCCATCGCCAACCGTCACATCGCCTCTGCACCACCTCACCGTCCGGCCTGGCAATTCTCAGACGGGCCGGGGAAGGCGTCGATGACCCACTCCATTGCGCCAACGCGCTGGTAACCGCTGACCGATCATCCTGTGCGAGCGTTTGAAACAGCTGTCCCACGAATCCCGAGTCCGGTGGCCACATGACGAGCGAATGGGCAAGATTGTTCGCTGCCAGGATTTCCCCCCGGCGATCCAGAAGGAAAGCGGCTTCCGGAAAGGCCTCAATGAACAGCAGGGCATCCGCGCTCATGCTTCTCCCTCAATCGTCGGCTGGATTGATGGTGCGATAGTATTCCCTGGCACGCGGTTCCGACTGTCCCCCTGAGACCTGTTTCATACCGACGCGAACCCTGCACCGGCCGTGTCCCGTCGCGAATGCCTCATCCACGCTCACGCGCGCATAGCCGAGGTTCTCCGCAGCGATCCTGCCAAAGACGTTGGAGGTCATCATGCAGAGGGCTGGTCGATTCTCGACTGATTCAGCAAAGGGACATCTTGAATTGACGAGCACGATCTCGTCGTCGGACTGGCTCTCCACGCTGAAACCGCCCCCGATACGGGACTTCAGATCGACCAGCGCCTCGGCCACCTCCGGTCGGGACAACTGCCGACCGCCGTGCACCTTCCGGTAGGTTTCGTTGAAGGCATCGCCAATTCGCGCACCTACAACGGCAATGAACCCGCGCGCCTCGTCCTCTCCGACAACTTCCTGCAGCACACCTGCCAGTTCTCGGATCATCCGGCGAAAAAAGGAATCACGATCAATCGCTACATCCAGATCGCCGATGCTCTCCTGTCTCATCACGACCTCCGGCATCGAACGTGCATTCAACCCTGTCACCACACGGGTATGGCGTAAAGAGCGATCAAGTATCTTTGCTTCATTTTCGCACTATTGTGGCCAGCCGCACGCTTCTGGTCCCTCATGGCCCGGTTCCGGCACCAGGGGGAGCATCGCGCCGAGGCTCAGACCGCGCCCTCGTCCGGGACATGCGGTCCGGCCTGGCGGAAGGGGGAAAAGCGGTCGAGGTAGTCGATTTCCCGCTGCACTTCCTGGCGTTCATGCTGCAGGTAGTCGGCGACGGCCTTGCGAAATCCGGGATCCGCGATCCAGTGGACGGAGCGGGTCGTTGTCGGCAGATAGCCGCGGGCCAGCTTGTGCGGTCCCTGCGCCCCCGCCTCCACCCGTGACAGCCCGTGATCGATGGCCCATTCGATGGCGCGGTAGTAGCACAGTTCGAAATGCAGGAAGCGGTGGTCCTCCACGCACCCCCAGTAACGACCGTAGAGCGTGTCCGTGCCCGCCAGATTGAGTGCCCCGGCGATGTAGCGCCCGTCGCGCCGGGCCAGCATCAGCACGACGCTGTCACCACAGCGCTCACCCAGCAGTGACCAGAAGGTGCGGTTGAGATAGGGCTGGCCCCACTTGCGGCTGCCCGTATCGATATAGAACCGGTGAAACGCGTCCCAGTGATCCTCGGTCAGCGCATCACCGCTCACCGTCTCGATCTCGATGTCATTGGCCAGCGCCTCCCGCCGCTCCTTGCGGATCGCCTTGCGCTTGCGCGATGACAGGTTCTCCAGGAAGGCATCGAAGTCGGCGTAGTCCTGGTTGACCCAGTGGAACTGTTCTCCGGTGCGCAGCAGCAGACCCATGTCGGTGGCGACCTTCGCCTCCCGCGCCGTCAGGAAGTTGATGTTCAGGCCGGAAACCTTGAACTGTTCCGCGACCTGGATACCGCCCTGCAGCAGCAGCCGTGCGGTCTGGTCGAAATCCTGGCCCTCGCGCACAAGCAGGCGCGGCCCCGTGGCAGGCGTGAACGGCACGGCGGCGAGCAGCTTCGGATAATAGCGGCCACCGGCACGCTCGAAGGCATTCGCCCAGCCGTGGTCGAAGATGTACTCCCCCTGACTGTGGGACTTCAGATACATCGGCATGGCCCCGACCAGGGTGCCTGACGGATCCTCCAGCAGCAGATGCTGCGGCATCCAGCCCTCGTCCGCCGAGGCACAGCCCGCATCCTCCAGCGCCTTCAGGAAGGCGTGGCGCGTGAACGGATTCTCCGAACCCGCACAGGCGTCCCAGTCCGCTGCGGGCACTGCCGCAATCTCCGACGCCACGCGCAGGGTATAGGCGTCCGCATCATCTTCAGGTGTCGTGGATGTCATCGCGGTCCAGCCAACAGGGCCAGGCCGCCGGGGTCAACCGACAAGACGCCCCTTGCCCTCCCAGAAGCGGGCGCGGATGGCCTTCTTGTCCGGCTTGCCGATCGGGGTAACGGGTATCTCATCGACAAACTCCACCGACTTCGGCGCATGCACCGCGCCCTTGCTGTCCCGCACCATGCGCATCAGGACCTCCGGATCAGGCTTCGTGCCGGGCCGTGCAACGATTATGGCCTTCACCGCCTCGCCCCACTTCTCGTCCGGCACCCCGATCACGGCGGCCATGGCGACATCGCTGTGCGAGGTCAGCACATCCTCGATCTCCCGGGGGAATACGTTGAAACCGCCGGAAACGATCATGTCCTTCTTGCGATCAACGATATAGAGGAAGCCGCGATCGTCCAGTCGCGCCACATCACCGGTATGCAACCAGCCACCGCGCAGGGTTTCCTCCGTCTGTTCCGGCCGTTTCCAGTACCCATCCATGATCTGGCGCGAGCGCACGCAGATCTCGCCGGGCTCGCCCTCCGGCACCTCGTTCAGGTCATCGTCCAGCAGCCTGACCTGCACGCTGGCATTGGGATGACCGCAGGACGCGAACAGTTCCGGCTGGCTGGTATCATGATCGGCCTTCGACAGTACGGAGATCGGATAGCCTTCGGTCTGCCCGTAGAGCTGCCCGAAGACAGGACCGATCCGTTCGATCCCCTCCACCAGCCGGGTCGGCGACATCGGCGAGGCGCCGTACAGCAGGTACTCCAGGCTGGAGAGGTCACGCCTGGCCAGCTCCGGACTGTCCAGCAGCATGTAGATCATGGTCGGCACCAGCAGCGTCATGCTGATCCGTTCCTGTTCGATGGTGGCGAGTACCCTGCCCGGATCGAAACCGTTCATGAAGGTCACCGTGCCACCCAGATGCAGCACTGCGGGCAGTTTCGTGCCGCCGACATGGCTGATGGGCGCGACGGCCAGGTAGTTGGTGAAATCAGGAAACTCGAAGTCCGCCAGGATCGCATTGGCCATGGCCACGAAAGCCGGATGGGTGCGGACAGCGCCCTTCGGCTGCCCTGTGGTGCCGCCCGTGTAGCTCAGCCAGACCCGGTCGCTGGTCTCTGCCTCCACCACCGCCGTCACGGCACCGACTTCCGCCGCCGCCGCGCGAAGGTCGCTGCCGTAGTCCGCGGGTCCGAGCGTCAGGACGCCGGTCAGCCGCTCCACCTTCTCAGCCAGTTCCCGGCCGCGCACGGCATGGTTCTCGACATCCACCAGCAGCCAGTCGGTCTCCGAATCCTCCAGGATGAACTGGTGATCCGCCAGACTGCCGAGCGTATGCAGCGGCGTCATGCACAGACCCAGCGCCTGCGCCGCGACACCCGCCAGATAGGCCTCCGCCCGGTTGGCGTTCAGCATGGCGATGTGCTGGCCGCGACGGATGCCAAGGTGCTTGTAGACCGCCTGGTAGCGCCCGATCAGGTCCAGCGCGGCGCGATAGGTATAGCGCCCGCCATAGCCATCGAAGGCAACCTTGTCACCGTGATGGCGGAACGCACGGAACAGCAGGTCTCCCACTGTCAGACCATCGTATGGAACACCCATGTCTCGCCCCTCCCCCGGAACTGTGCGAGGCGCAGTCTAGAGAGTTCCATCACGGGATGGAATCGACACCCGCCTCAGACCGGGGGATCCGGCAGGGGTTGCCAGTGACTCGGCTCCACCTGTGTCGCGCCGCTGTCGTACCAGCCGGAGCCGAACAGTCGTCGCTTCATCCAGACAGCCGTGATGATCGCGGGTCGCCCGTCCTGATACTCGGGGACATAGACCAGGATCGGCATGCCGTCCTGCGGTGCCGTGCGTATGGGAAGCCAGCCAGCCATGCCTCATCGCAGCAAGGATCGGGCGATCAGGCAACCGCCGCGATCACACCCTGCGGATTTCTGTCAGGCGCTGTGCCAGCGGTTAGTCGGCGTGAAGCCCGTGTTCACCGGCTCACGCGGATCGTTCACCCAGACTTCCCGGTCGGGATGCATGCCGCCGCCCTGCAGCGCCGACACACCGGAACGCCGCATCCGGTTCAGCAGTCTGGTGTCGGCAACGCCGCAGTTCGGATGGATGCCGCCGTTTGCATCCACGGTCGCCTGCCAGGCAGCCATGCGCCTGTCGAACACGGCCTTGTCCATCAGTTCAGTGCAATTGAGTTCGTTGTTATTGAGGTCAGCCGTGATCTCGTCACCATTCTCGATCAGGGCAATGGGGCCACCCAGTGCGGCTTCCGGTCCGACATGACCGATGACAAGCCCCACGGAACCGCCGGAGAAGCGCGCATCGGTCATCAGGCCGACGACGATCCCCTTCTCCCGGCAGAGCGTGGTGATGCGGGAGGTGGAGTCCAGCATCTCCGGCATGCCGGGCGCACCGCTCGGCCCCTCGTAGCGGACGATGATCATGTCACCGTCGCTGAAGATCTCCGGCCGGGTATCCAGCGCCTCCAGCAGATCGGCCTCACCCTCGAACACCCGTGCCTTGCCCCGGAAGATGTTGTTCTCCAGACCGCCCTCGACACCAGCAAGCTTCAGGATCGCGCTGTAACCGGGGGAGAGATTGCCGCCGAGCAGGCGCAGACCGCCCGTCGGCTTGTAGGGCTTCGCCACCGGATGCACGACGTCGCCGTCCGGCGCGGGCGGGTCGAGACGTGCCACCTGCTCCGCCAGTGTCTCGCCGGTGCAGGTCGGCACATCACCGTTCAGCAGTCCGGCATCCATCAGTTCCCGGACGATGACCTGGACTCCGCCGACCCGGTCGATATCGACCATGGAATAGCGACCGTAGGGACGCGCATCGGTCAGGACCGGCACGACGTTCTTCGACAGGTGATTGAATTCCTCCGGCGTCATGATGTCCTGCCAGAAGTTGGCGAACCCGGCGGCGCGGGCAATCTCCGGCGTGTGCAGCACGACATTGGTCGAACCGCCGACCGCCATGGCAACGATGACCGCGTTGCGGATGGAATCCCGTCCGACAATGTCGCGCGGGCGGGTATTGCTGTCGATCAGGCCCTTCAGGTAGTCGACCAGTTCATTCGGGAACTGCTCCATCCGGCGCGGGTCATCGGACGGCGGCGCCACCATGTGCAGTGGCTGCATGCCGACCACGCCGATGAAGGTCTGCATGGTGTTGTAGGTGAACATGCCGCCGCAGCTGCCATAGCCGGGGCAGGCGGCACAGGCAATGTGCTTGCGGAACTCCGCATCTTCATGTCCCGCGACCTGATAGGCGGAAACCAGGTCGATGGTCTCGTTCGATTTCGGATCGATGGCCGGGTGGATGGACCCGTCCGACATCATGATCGCCGGTTGATTGTGCTCCAGCAGCGCTGCCAGGGTGCCGACCGGCGGCTTGTCGCAGGCGACGACCGCCACGGTGCCCGCCAGGCCGCTGGCGCTCAGATGCTCGCAGACACTGTCGTGGGTGACTTCGCGACCGATCAGGGAATAGCGCATCTCCCGCGTGCCGTTGCGGATACCGTCGGAGGTCGCGACCGTGAATTCCGGCTGCACCAGCCGCATGGGAAGCTGCCCCTGCTCCCGCCCCAGGCGCTGGCGCAGGCATTCGTGGATCGCCTCCACCTTGCGCTGCACGCCGATGTAGCACTGGCTGTCGCCCTTGTTGCCGATGACGCCGACGGACGGTTCATGGATCAAGTCCATGTCCGCGCCCAGCTCACGGGCGATGCCATAGGCCTGGGCGTTGCGGCCCGGATGATTGTCGATCAGGACAGGCTTTTCATTCGACACGGCGTCAGTCTCCCCAGGTTTGGTCTGCACGCAACGATCACCCGTTCGGCGGATGATGAGGCGCAATGGCTGCTTTGGCCGTCATATGAAGGGGATTGCCCCGCCTGATCAAGTCCGGGGACGCAGATCGCACCGGGATCAACCCACACAATGGGACCATAGCTGCAAAATGCAGTCCGTAATGCACAGGGCCCGCGCCTTCAGAGAAAGGAACGGGCCCTGGAAAATGGCTCCCCGGGTAGGATTCGAACCTACGACCAATCGGTTAACAGCCGATTGCTCTACCGCTGAGCTACCGAGGATCACGGAAGCGGAAGAGGGCATAGCAAAGCGGGGGCAGATTGACCAGAGGAAATTATCTGCATTCTGGCCCGGCTCTTGCGCAAGACGGGTGCTGTCAGTGCATTCGAGGGGAATCGAGAAAATGCGACGTTTCGCTTGGGCCATTGTGGCCTCATTCATCAGCTTCGGCGCCATGGCGCAGGAAGCAGGGACAGAGAAAGCCGCTGCTGCGGTCCAGCCACCGGCAGCGGACGCCACCATCGAGGAGATCACCTGCGCCTGCGAGACCGACGTCAATGGCCTGTTCGTGGCCGCCCTGGACTTCATCCGCAAGGCGGACCGGCCCGGCGTGCTGCCGCTGGAGCGCTATCGCCTCTATGGGCTGGCGTGGAAGCGGTTCGAGCGGATCATCGAGATCTATCCCGACTCATGGGTTGCGGTGCGCCTGCTGGCCAACCAGCCGATTGGTGGCTTCCAGTACTGGAACTTCAAGCGCAAGTATCGTCTCGCCTCGGTCGAAGCCTGCGGGCTTGAGGAAGGGGCCCCCGGAGACTGCCCGGTGATCCTGGCCGAGCATGTCGCGGCCCTGGTCCTGGAACTGCAGAACACGGAGAACCGTGTGATCGAAGTCCAGACCATCATCACCCGGATGGAATCCACCTTCTCGACCCAGATCAACCAGTTGACCCAGATCAGCCAGGAAGTCGGAAAGCTGCGTGCCGAGGCGGCCGCCTTCGACAAGGAAAAGCGCGACCTGCTGGCCCAGATGGCGGAGATCCAGTCGCTCGCCGACCGGTATCAGAAGAACCTGCGCAACGCGGCGCAGAAACGTCGCGAGGCGGAAACCGAGCGCGACCAGACCCTGGCCCTTCTGGCGGCCGCCAATGCGCGCTTCAATGAGGCAACGGCGGAACTGGTCAGTGCCCGTGCCGAGTTGCAGGGATCGGATACCGGAATCGACAAGATCGAGTTCGGCAAGGTTCAGGGGCGTCTGACGGCGGCAACCAACCGCGTCGCGGAACTGGAAGCGGACCTGAAGGCCGCCGCTGCGCGCGCCGAGGCGCTGGAAGCCCGCGAGGACGTTCAGATCATTGGCCACCGGACCACCTTTCTGGAACGGGTCAACGAGCTCGGTGGTGTGGCGAATGCCGACGAGATCGAAGGCGAGCGCATCGTCTTCAGTTCCGAAGTCCTGTTCGACGTTGCCAAGGCCAGTCTGCGCCCCATCGGCAAGGCGCGGCTCGATGCCTTCGCAAAGGCGGTGATCGCCGCAGCACCTGAAATCCCGGCGGAGATCGACTGGGCGCTTCAGATCGACGGCCATACTGACAACCGCCCGATCTCGACACCGCAGTTTCCCTCCAACTGGGAACTGTCGATCGCCCGTTCACTCTCTGTCGTGCGCTACCTGATCGACCAGGGCATACCGAAGAACCGTCTGGTGGCAGCCGGCCATGCCGAGTTCCATCCGCGTGACACCGGCGAAAGCGAGGAAGCCTTCCAGCGCAACCGCCGCGTCGAGGTCCGGTTCCAGGAGAACTGACCGGCCCTTGCCGGACCCGGAATCAAGAAAGGGGTGCTGCGGGATCAATCCCTGCAGCACCCCTTCTTCATTTGCCGCCGTATTTCATCGCCAGGGGACGATCATTCCACGTCGCGTACGTCGCCGCCCTGCCCCGTGGTACCGCGGTTGACGCCTGCCTTGGACTTGAACATGGCATCCGGACCATGGCCCCAGAAGTCAGGGGCGGCCCCCAGCACGCCACCGTCCACCACCAGGGTGTGGCCGGTCACGAACTCGCTGTCGTCAGACGCCAGGAACAGCGCCGCCCCGGCGATATCCGCGCCTTCGCCCAGCCTGGGCCAGGGCGTCTTGGCCTGCGCCATCTTCTCCATCATCTCCGCCCGGCCCGAGTGCAGCAGCGGAGTGCGGATCGCGCCCGGCGCGATGGCA
>CAXBNO010000101.1:0-8706 GCA_963976775.1 uncultured Kordiimonadales bacterium | reverse complement strand
CTCGCCGTCCTGCTGACCGTGGGCGTGTTCTCGCCCTCATCGGCATTTCGGCTGCGGCATCGGTGGTATTCCGGGTCGGACGGTCCGGCATCCGACCAGCCGCAGGACACGCCACCAATCCGGGTCGGTCCCGTATCGACGATCTCACAGCCAGACAACACGCCCACGGTCAGCAGGACGGCGAGCGGACGCAACCAGACACGGATGGCGAGAATCTGTTCCATGGGCGATATGTAGTATGTTTGGCGTTGCAGGGGAATCGGTGGTTGCACATGGCACCATCGATTTCCGGTTCTGTCCGCATCGGTTCCATCAGGCGGTGAGCATTTCCATGATCCTTCCCTTCCAGCATTTCGTTCAGCCGTCCCTGCAGCCGACCGTCGGCGAGAGCGGCCTCGATACGGGGACTTACGGGCGATTGCTGGTGGACGCCGCCCCGGCGGTGACGAAGATTCGCGCCGACCTTGCGGCGGGGGAACTCCCCTGCTTCGGACTGGCCAGCCGACGTGACGATCTGGAGGCTCTGGTGCCGGTCGCGGACCGGATTCGTGGGCGGTACCGCCACTGTGTCGTGCTGGGCACAGGGGGCTCCAGCCTTGGGGCGCAGACCCTGCTGGCGCTGGCCGCGCCGGAGGATCGGGCGCGGCTGATCCTGCCCGACAACCTGGACGGACGCGGCTTCGCCGAGTTGCTGGCGGCACCACCGAAACGCTGGCGCAGACCCTCGTCGTGCTGGACTGGCTGCGGACGCGGCTCAGCCCTGGCGCCATTCCCGGTCACCTGATGGCTATCGCCGAGCCCGGTGACAATGCCCTGCGCCGCCTGTGCGAGACCCACGGCGTCGATGTTCTGGATCATGACCCGAAGGTCGGTGGCCGGTTTTCCGTCCTGTCGCTGGTTGGCCTGCTGCCGGCAATGATCGCCGGACTGGACGCGCACGCTGTCCGCAGCGGCGCCGCGCAACTGTTCGAATCCCTGCTGACGGACGAGGCCGCGCCGCCGGTCGCCGGTGCCGCAGTCGCCGTGGGGCTGGCGCAGCACAGGGGGCGCAGCCAGCAGGTCATCATGCCCTACGCCGGTACGCTGGAGCGGCTGTCCATGTGGCACCGCCAGCTCTGGGCGGAAAGTCTCGGCAAGGACGGCACCGGCCTGACGCCGGTCGCCGCACTGGGACCGGTCGACCAGCACAGCCAGTTGCAGCTCTGGCTCGACGGGCCGGCGGACAAGAGCTTCACGGTGCTGACGGTGGCCGAACCCGATCCCGGGCCGACCATCGCGCCCGATCTGGTGACCGATCCTGCCCTTGCCTATCTGTCCGGCCAGAGCCTGGGGGCCATCGTCCAGACACAGGCGCGCGCAACGATGGAGACACTGGTCGCCGCCGGGCATCCCGTGCGCATGATCCGCCTGCCACGGCTGGACGAGAAGGCGCTGGGCGGCCTGCTGATGCATTTCATGCTGGAGACCGTGATTGCCGCGCACCTGCTGGGCGTTGATCCGTTCGGCCAGCCTGCGGTCGAGGCCAGCAAGCGGCTGACGCGGGAATACCTCGCGGGTTCGGCCAGGTGATGTCCACGCTTCGCCGACTGCCGGAGACCACCGTCAATCGCATCGCCGCCGGTGAAGTGATCGAGCGCCCGGCGAGTGCGGTAAAGGAACTGGTGGAGAACAGCCTCGATGCGGGCGCGCACCGGATCGAGATCGTGCTGCGGGAGGGCGGGCGGTCCCTGATCTCCGTTGATGATGACGGCCTTGGCATGGGTGCCGATGACCTGAGCCTTGCCATCGAGCGTCATGCGACCTCCAAGCTGCCCGATGATGACCTGATGGACATCCGCCATCTCGGCTTCCGTGGAGAGGCGCTGCCCTCCATCGGGGCCGTGGCGCGCCTGCGCATCGACAGCCGCCAGCAGGATGCCGACACCGGATGGGCCCTGCAGGTGGATGGCGGCCGACTTTCAGCCCCCGAGCCGTCTTCACGCGCGCGCGGCACGCGGGTGGAGGTGCGGGACCTGTTCTTTGCCACCCCCGCACGGCTGAAGTTCCTGAAGACCGACCGGGCGGAGTTCGGTGCCACGCTGGACATGATCAAGCGCCTGGCCATGGCGCACCCGGAAGTGGGCTTCACCCTGAAGGACGACCAGCGCACCGCGTTTCAGGCCGGCGTGGAGCAGGGTGAACTGCTGGATGCCCGCGCCGCCCGCCTGGCCCGTGTCATGGGCCGGGAGTTCGTCGAGAATGCGCTGCCGGTAGAGGCGGAGCGCGACGGGATTCGCCTGACCGGGCTGGCCGGTGTGCCGACCTACAACCGGGGCAACGCCACGCAACAGTACATGTTCGTCAATGGCCGTCCCGTGCGCGACAAGCTGTTCACCGGTGCGGTGCGCGGTGCCTATCAGGACTTCCTGTCCGGCGGGCGGCACGCGGTGCTGGTGCTGTTCCTCGACGTCGACCCGGCCTTCGTCGATGTGAACGTGCACCCGGCCAAGGCGGAGGTGCGGTTCCGGGAACCGGGCGTGGTGCGTGGCCTGATCGTCGGCGGCCTGCGCAGTGTGCTGGCGGCGGCGGGGCATCGTGCCTCCACCACGGTTGCCGGGCAGGCGCTCGGTGCCTTCCGCCCAGGCACCCGGCCGGAAACCCCGCGGTTCAGCATGCCGATGCGTGGCAGCGGCGGCAGCTACATGCCACGTCAGGACAGCGCCGCCGCCCGCGAAGCCTTCGCGACCTGGCAGCGCCCGGAGGGCGGGCTGTCGGGTGTCGCGGAGGCGGCAGCGCGCGAATTCCTCGACCCTTCCGGCCGGGTCGAGACGCAGACAGCAGATGCCCCGGCCCCGTCACCGGATTTCCCGCTGGGCGTTGCGCGCGGGCAGGTCCACGGCACCTATATCGTTGCCCAGACCATGGATGGCATCGTGCTGGTGGACCAGCATGCGGCGCATGAGCGTCTGGTCTATGAACGGATGAAACGGCAGCTGGACGAGAGCGGTGTCGCGCGTCAGGGCCTGCTGCTGCCCGAAGTGGTCGAGATGGAGGAGACGGATGCCGACCGCATCGCCGCCAGAGCCGACGAACTGGCGTCCCTTGGCCTCATTCTGGAGCGGTTCGGACCAGGTGCCATTGTCGTCCGGGAGACGCCGGCCCTGCTGGGCCAGTGCGACATTCGCGGCCTGCTGAATGATCTGGCCGACGAACTGGCCGAGTTCGATCAGGCAACGGGCCTGAAGGACCGGCTGCAGGATGTCTGCTCCACCATGGCCTGCCACGGCTCCGTCCGCGCCGGTCGCCGCCTGAACGCCGAGGAAATGAACGCCCTGCTGCGCGAGATGGAACGCACCCCGCACTCCGGCCAGTGCAACCACGGCCGCCCGACCTACGTCGAACTGCATCTGAACGACATCGAACGGCTGTTCGGACGGCGGTAGGTATTTGCTGCCGGACAGCATGCGCCGCATTTCGCCGACCGGGATTGATGCAGATGCAAAGTCCGCCAGAAGCGCTATATTGATCAGTGTCATGGTTATCGCAACCGAACATGCTAACGCTGCTGTCGAACACAAGAGTATGGAAACATTGCTCTCGACGGTGAATGCCCCTTACGGGGTGCAGCTTGATGCAACCGCACTGGCAGAACAGATCGCGCTGACTCAGGACGTATCTGCCTGCACCGGCCCGGTATTTGCGTTTTTCTCCGAGATACCGCTTGACTGCAGCTTCGGTTCATTGACCAGTCAGGGCTTGAACTTTCCGCGATGAAGAAAATTGCGCAGGATCTGAGTGAAGTGGCTGGATACGACATGCCACTCGGCGTCTGACGTCCGGAGCGGATCATTTGTCCGGCAATTGGTGATCAGGCAACCCTTCGACGATTTGCGGGATAGCGCACAGGCAGTGACCATCGCATTTCTCCGCCACGTGGTGACCGCCTCTACCGCTGGCTTGTCTCCCGCGCCGGGTTGAGCCAGGGGGAACGGTCGTCCGGGGTCAGCATTGAAGCGCCCAGGATATGATCGGCCATCTTCTCCCCCACCATGATGGAAGGACCGTTCAGGTTGCCATTGGTGATCTGGGGGAAGATGGAGCTGTCGACCACGCGCAGGGCATCGACGCCGATCACGCGTCCCTGAGGATCCACCACGCTGCGGCTGTCCTCCGGGTCGCCCATGCGGCAGGTGCCGCAGGGGTGGTAGGCACTCTCCACCGCTTCCCGGATGAAGTCATCCAGCGCGGCATCGTCCTGCACCTCCGCGCCTGGCGCGATCTCCGGCCCGGCATAGGGTTCGAATGCGGGCTGGGCGAAGATCTCCCGTGTCAGGCGGATGCAGGTTCGGAATTCGGCCCAGTCCTTCTCCGCCGACATGTAGTTGAACAGGATCGACGGATCGGCCTTCGCATCCGCCGAAGTCAGTTGCACCCGCCCGCGTGACGGCGACCGCATCGGCCCGACGTGGGCCTGAAACCCGTGTGCCTTGGCCGGGGCCTTGCCGTCATAGCGGATGGCAACGGGCAGGAAGTGATACTGGATATCCGGATAGGGCACCCCGGCGGCGGAGCGGATGAAGGCCGCAGCCTCGAAGTGGTTGGTCGCGCCATGTCCGGTCTTCGTGAACAGCCACTGCGCCCCGATCATCGCCTTCGAGAACAGGTTGAGGTGGCTGTAGAGGCTGATGGGCTGCAGGCAGGTCATCTGCAGGTAGAGTTCCAGATGGTCCTGCAGGTTCTGCCCGACACCGGGGCGGTCGGCCCGCACGCCGATCCCGTGTTCCCGCAGGTGCTCCGCCGGGCCGATGCCGGACAGCATCAGCAGCTTCGGCGAGTTGATCGAGGACGCGGACAGGATCACTTCCTGCGTCGCGGCGAGACGCTTCTGCCGTCCGCCCTGTTCGATCACCACCCCGGTCGCCTTCGCCCCGTCGAAGGCCACCCGCAGTGCCAACCCGCGTACCAGCCGCACGTTGGGCCGCTTCAGTGCCGGGCGCAGGTAGGCATTGGCCGCCGACCAGCGCCGCCCGCGCCAGACCGTCATCTCCATGGGGCCGAAACCTTCCTGCTGTTCCCCGTTGTAGTCAGCGGTGACCGGATACCCGGCCTGACGTCCGGCCTCGCGGAAGGCGGTGAACAGCGGGTTCTTCTGCGGTCCGCGTGTCACATGCAGCGGGCCATCCGTGCCGCGCCAGTCCGCCTGGCCGCCGTGACTGCTCTCCATGCGCATGAAATACGGCAGCACATCGCGCCAGGCCCAGCCGCGCGCGCCCGACTGTGCCCAGCCCTCGTAATCCAGCGCATGACCCCGGACATAGACCATGCCGTTGATCGAGGAGGAGCCGCCGATCACCTTGCCGCGCGGACAGGCCAGTTGCCGCCCGCCCAGATGCGGTTCCGGCTCCGATTGGTAGCCCCAGTCATAGCGCGACATGTTCATCGGATAGGACAGCGCGGCGGGCATCTGGATCAGCGGCCCGGCATCGGTGCCGCCATGCTCCAGCACGATGACGGAATGCTTCCCGTTCTCGCTCAGCCGGTAGGCCAGTGTCGCGCCCGCGCTGCCGGCACCGACGATGACATAGTCTGCCCTGGCGAATTCCGGAATGTCGGTCACGGCGGGTGCCTCCTGATCCTGCAACGGTCCCTGTTTCTGCACCCGCGCCCCCGCGCCGACAAGCCCCGCAAGCGACAGGCGCCCGGTGTGACCATGATCAGAAACGACACAGATCCGGGCGCAGTTCCGCTTTGCCATGCCCCGCGCCTTGGCACACACTGCTGTCCGGGGTGTGTCAAAGTCGCAAGGGGGTCCGTCCATGGCCGAGTTTCGCAAGATCAGGAAATTGCTGGTTGCCAACCGTTCCGAGATCGCCATCCGCGTCATGCGGGCCGCGAACGAACTCGGTATCCGCACCGTCGCGGTCTACACGGAAGAGGACAAGCTGGCGCTGCACCGCTTCAAGGCGGACGAGAGCTACCTGATCGGTGAGGGCCTCGGCCCCGTGAAGGCCTACCTGGCGATCGATGAGATGATCCGCATCGCGAAGAAGGCCGGTTGCGACGCCGTGCATCCCGGGTATGGGTTCCTGTCGGAGAACCCTGACTTCGCGGAGGCCTGTGCCGCCAACGGCATCACCTTCATCGGCCCCTCCCCCGCCGTGATGCGCGGTCTGGGCAACAAGGTCGCGGCGCGGGAAGCAGCGATAGCGGCGGGCACCCCCGTCGTTCCCGCCACCGGTCCGCTGCCGGAGGATGCCGCCGAGATCACCCGCATGGCGGCGGAAGTGGGCTACCCGCTGATGCTGAAGGCCAGTTGGGGCGGCGGCGGACGCGGCATGCGCGCCATCGAGTCGGAGGCTGAACTGATCGGGGAAGTCACGTCCGGTCGCCGCGAGGCGGAAGCCGCCTTCGGCAACGGCGAGGTCTATCTGGAGAAGCTGGTGCGGCGCGCGCGCCATGTGGAGGTCCAGTTGCTGGGCGACCATCATGGCACCGTGGTGCATCTGTTCGAACGTGACTGCTCCGTCCAGCGGCGCAACCAGAAGGTCGTGGAGCGCGCGCCCGCGCCCTACCTGGACGACGCCCAGCGCAGCGAACTCTGTGAGGCGGCGCTGCGTCTGGCCCGTGCAGAAGGCTATGTCAACGCAGGTACTGCCGAGTTCCTGATGGATCGCGACACCGGCGAGTTCTACTTCATCGAGGTCAATCCCCGGATTCAGGTGGAGCACACCGTCACCGAGGAAGTCACCGGCATAGACATCGTGCAGGCGCAGATCCTCATCGCGCAGGGCGGCCGCATCGGCCATCCGGAGGAGACCGGTGTCCCGGCGCAGGAAGACATCAAGCTCCGCGGCCATGCCCTGCAGTGCCGTGTCACGACGGAAGATCCGGAGGCGAATTTCATTCCCGACTACGGCCGCATCACCGCCTATCGGGGCGCCACCGGCTTCGGCATCCGGCTGGACGGCGGCACGGCCTACTCCGGCGCGGTGATCACCCGCTACTACGATTCGCTGCTGGAAAAGGTCACGGCCTGGGCAGCAACGCCAGAGGCAGCGATCCGCCGTCTCGACCGGGCGCTGAGGGAGTTCCGCATCCGGGGCGTGGCGACCAATCTCGCCTTCGTCGAGAACCTGATCAACCACCCGAAGTTCATCGCCAACGACTATACCACCAGGTTCATCGACGAGACGCCGGAACTGTTCGAGTTCGCCGCCCGCAAGGACCGCGCGACCAAACTGCTGGGCTTCATCGCCGACGTCACCGTCAACGGCAATCCGGAGGTCAAGGACCGCGCGCTGCCGCCCGTCGCGCCAAAGCCGAAGGTGCCGGACTGGCATGTGGACAGCCCGCCGAAGGGCACCCGCGACCTGCTGAACGAACTGGGGCCGGAGAAGTTCGCCGACTGGATGCTGGCGGAGAAGCGCCTGCTGGTCACCGACACCACCATGCGCGACGCGCACCAGTCGCTGCTGGCCACCCGGATGCGCAGCTTCGACATGGTGCAGGTGGCCGATGCCTATGCCCGCAACCTGTCCGACCTGTTCTCCATCGAGTGCTGGGGCGGCGCGACCTTCGACGTTTCGATGCGGTTCCTGCGCGAATGCCCCTGGACGCGGCTGTCGGACCTGCGCGCACGCATCCCGAACGTGCTGTTCCAGATGCTGCTGCGCGGTGCAAACGGCGTCGGCTACACGGTCTATCCGGACAATGTCGTGCAGGGTTTCGTGCGCCAGGCGGCGGAGAGCGGCATCGATGTCTTCCGGGTCTTTGACAGCCTGAACTGGGTCGAGAACATGCGCGTCGCCATCGACGCGGTGAATGAGTCCGGGCGGCTCTGCGAGGCGGTGGTCTGCTACACGGGCGATATCTTCGACCCCGACCGCGCCCGCTATGACCTCGACTACTATGTCAAGATGGCGCGGGAACTGAAGGCGGCAGGCACCCATATCCTGGGCATCAAGGACATGGCCGGGCTGCTGAAACCGGCGCAGGCGCGGGTTCTGGTGAAGGCCCTGAAGGAAGAGACCGGCCTGCCGATCCACTTCCATACCCATGACACCTCCGGCATCGCCTCCTCCAGCATCCTGGCGGCGGCGGAGGCGGGGGTGGACGCCGCCGACATGGCCATGGACTCCTTTTCCGGCCTGACCAGCCAGCCCAACCTCGGCTCCATCGTCGAGGCGCTGCGCCACACGGAGCGGGAGACGGGGCTGCAGAACGCCACCATCCGTGCCTTCTCCGACTACTGGGAGGCGGTGCGGCGCGAGTACCGGGCCTTCGAGAGCGACCTGCGCTTCGGAGCGTCGGAGGTCTATCTGCACGAGATGCCGGGCGGCCAGTTCACCAACCTGAAGGAACAGGCCCGGTCGCTGGGTCTGGAGGAACGCTGGCATGAGGTGGCGCGCACCTATGCCGACGTGAACCTGATGTTCGGCGACATCGTCAAGGTGACGCCGTCATCGAAGGTGGTGGGCGACATGGCCCTGTCCATGGTCTCCGCCGGCCACACCCGTGCCGATGTAGAGAACCCGGACAAGCCGATCTCCTTCCCCGACTCGGTCGTTTCCTTCTTCCATGGCGACCTTGGCCAGCCGCCAAACGGCTTTCCCGCCGCGCTGCAGGCCAAGGTACTGGGCGGTGAGAAGCCGCTGACCGACCGCCCCGGCAAGTCGGTACCATCCGCCGATTTCGCCGCCCTGCACCAGCAGGCGGAGAAGGACGCGG
>CAXBNO010000100.1:0-8853 GCA_963976775.1 uncultured Kordiimonadales bacterium | reverse complement strand
CACCAGGTCCAGGCGCGGCCATGTCTCGAGCCAGCCCTTCGACCGGACCCGGGACAGGTACATCTGCCGCTTCCTGTGGCCCGCCGCCGTGGGCGCGACGCGCAGGGTGAACAGATCGGTCGTGCCGAAGGGCGCCAGCAGGTGAAGCCGTCCCTCCGCCGATTGCCGGACCCCGACCGCCGTCGCGGTCTCCAGCCAGCGGGACATGGCATGCAGGGTGTCCCCGTATGGCGGATCACCGTTACCGACATGCATCCGCGCCTGATTGCGCACTGACCAAGGCTGACCGAGCATGGCATCCGACAGCCGGTTCTGCAACCTGTCTTCCGTGGTGCGCGAAAGGTCGTCCGGGTCGAAGAAGAGCACATCGATATCGTTCAGCGGGGTCGGGTCTGTCCGGCCATGCAGGTGATCCCAGACCAGGTTCCGGACAAACCCGGCACCAATGGCCCAGTCGTGGAGATGGAGGTCCCGTACCGCCGCGATCACATCCATGTGCCAGGGACTTGCCCGCAGCAGGTTGAGGGTCCGGCGCTGCCGGTCGCTCTCCGCCGCGTCAGTCAGGTGAACATCCGGCGCTGGCGGCGGCGACGGGCGAGCAGCAGGATCACGAGTGCCGGAACACCGGCAACCAGCCATGCCGGCCAGAGCAGTATGGTCAGCAGGATCGGATCGAACAGGTAGGGATGGACATAGCGCTCCAGCCCCACCTGGACCAGGCCGATGCTTTCGCGGTCAACCTCCGCCCAGACATCACCGACGGCCAGCGACACCCACTCCCCGGCCTGCACCGACATCAGTATCTCAGCCCCCAGCGCGGCAATCGCCAGGAACAGCAGCAGATAGCCGATGATGCGCAGGAGAATCATGGTTCATGGTCCAGCAGTTGAGGCGGCTACATTCGCAACTGCACAGCCTGCCGTCAACGCGACGCCGCCACAGGTTGCCACATGCCGGGCAGGCACGTATGAGCAGGGTCCTGGATCGGTCCACCATCTGCGGCACCGGCCCGCTCCCCGACCCGGCCACCACAGCAGTATCCTCAATGGGTGACCGGGTGGGGGAGCGGGCCGGAGCGATTCCATCATTCGATGGAGCGATCCAGACTGACAGGTGCCACAGGCGGAGTCTCTGGAAATGGATGTTCTGGTAATCGGTTCGGGCGGACGGGAACATGCGCTCTGCTGGAAGCTTGCGGCGTCGCCGTTGCTGCGCACCCTCTATTGCGCGCCCGGCAATGGCGGCATCGCACAGGACGCCGAATGCGTTGACCTCGACATCGCCGACCATGATGCAGTGATCGCCTTCTGTCAGGACCGGATGATCGGGCTGGTGGTGGTGGGACCGGAGGCACCGCTGGTGGATGGTCTGGTCGATGCGCTGGAGACTGCGGGAATACGGGCTTTCGGACCGCGCGCCAACGCGGCTCGGCTGGAGGGGTCGAAGGGTTTCACCAAGGATCTCTGCGCGCGCCACAACATTCCGACAGGTACCTACGGTCGCTTCAGGGATGCGGCATCGGCCAGAGCCTACGTTGCGGAACAGGGCGCACCCATTGTCGTGAAGGCCGACGGCCTGGCGGCAGGCAAGGGCGTCACGGTGGCGATGACCGTCGATGAAGCCAATGCTGCCATCGACGATGCCTTCGGCGGACGCTTCGGGGCGGCCGGCGCGGAAGTGGTGGTCGAGGAGTTCCTGGAGGGCGAGGAAGCCAGCTTCTTCGTCCTGACCGACGGGGTGAATGCCCTGCCGCTGGCCACGGCACAGGACCACAAGGCCGTCGGCGAAGGCGATACCGGCCCCAATACCGGCGGCATGGGTGCCTATTCCCCTGCACCTGTAATGACCCCTGAAATGGTGGAGCGGACGATGGCGGAGATCATCCGTCCGACCATCGCGGGCATGGCGGCGGACGGCTGCCCGTTCCGCGGTGTCCTGTTTGCCGGCCTGATGATCACGGCGGAAGGGCCGAAGCTGATCGAGTACAATATCCGCTTCGGTGACCCTGAATGCCAGGCCCTGATGGTGCGGCTGCGCTCCGACCTCATGGCCGCGCTGATCGCCACCATGGACGGGGTGCTCGACCGTTTCGACCTGCGCTGGCACGACGACGCGGCGCTGACGGTGGTCATGGCGACGGAGGGCTATCCCGGCGACGTGGAGAAGGGCAGCACCATCGGTGGCCTGTTCGATGCCGGGCTGGTGGATGGTGTTACCATCTTCCACGCCGGGACCCGCAATGACGGCATGAATTTCCGCGCCAATGGCGGGCGCGTGCTTGGCGTCACGGCACTGGGCAAGACCGTGCAGCAGGCCCAGGAACGCGCCTATGACGCCGTGGACCGCATCGAATGGCCGGAAGGCTTCTGCCGCCGCGACATCGGCTGGCGCGCGGTGGCACGGGAGCAGGCGTCAGCGAAAGGCTGAAGAAGGCGAATCCTGACCTCTGACCGTGCCTCCCCTCTCCCCCTCCCGACCACCCATCAGGATAATCCCGTGGGTGGTCGGGAGGGGGAGAGGGGAGGCACGGTCCACAAACGACTCCGCTACTTCGCCTGCAGCACCAGTTGTGTCTGGGTGACGATGGCTGCCGCGCGTCCGTCTTCCCGCCGGATGGTGGTCTGCCAGACCATTGTCGTCTTGCCCCGGTGCAGCGGGATCGCGGTGGCGATCGCCTTCTGACCTTCGGGCACCGCGGCCAGGAAATTGGTCTTGCTCTCGATCGTCGTGGTCGTGGTGCCGGGCTGCAGGTTCACCACTGTCCCCACTGCGCCCACATTGTCGGCCAGCGCCATCATCGCGCCGCCATGCAGGATTGCAGGCGTGGTGCAGAGGTCCGGGCGCACCAGCATCTCCGCCTCGATCAGATCCGGCTCCACCTTCGTGAACACCATGCCCATGGTCCTGGACAGCGGCGTCATGCGCCCCTGCACCATCGCAAGCAGATCATCGCTCATGTCCCGCTCTCCCCGTTCTGTCCGTCCCTGCGCGGTGTGCCCTTCAGCCCCTTGCGCGAAAACCGCCCGCCATGGGCATGGGCCTTCGGCGGCGGTGGCATGCTGACAGACGTCGTCGCACGCTCGCCGAAGCCGCCATGCACCAGGCTGCGGTCGTACATCAGGATCGCCCCTGCCGTTGCGACATTGAGGCAGAACCCGGTGGGAATCCGCACGACATGGTCGCAGCGGTCAATGACCTCCGGGGTAAGGGATCCCTTTTCCGGTCCCATCAGATAGGCGGCGGCGAGCGGGTGATGAAACCGTGGCAGGTCGATGGCCTCATCCGTCAGTTCCACCCCTACCAGCGCGCAGCCACGCGGCAGGCCGAAGGCATCGAAACTGTCGTATTCGTACCAGGGCACATTGCTGGCGGAGCGCGAGGTGTCCGATGGCGCGCTCTTCGCGCTGAATTCCGCATCGATGGTGTAGACGAAGCTGGCACCGAACGCATGCGCCGTGCGGAACAGGTTCCCGGCATTCATGAACTTGGAGAACTGCCAGACCCCGATCCCGAAATATCCCCGCATTGCCACTCGCTCCCTCTCCATTCGGATCGCGGCAACTTATAGAGCAGATTCCATGGTCGTCGGAACTTCCTTGAGCGGGAACGGCGCTTGATTTACTTTAAGCTTAAAGCATTATCGCGGAGGACGAGGATCAATGAAGGATGCGGCACCCCTGAGCGGCCAGCATGTCCTGGTGACCGGCGCGGCCCAGGGAATCGGCCTGGCCATTGCGGCGGCGTTTCTGGATGCGGGTGCATCCGTGACGATTGTCGGCCGCAATGCGGAGCGGCTGGCGGGCGCGGCGGCCGAACTGCGTGCCGGTCATGCACAGGCAAAGCTGTTCGAGGGCGTGGCCGACCTGACCGACGCGGACCGGATCGCCGGGGCCTTTGCGGCAGCGGTCGCGGCCCAGGGTCCGATCACCGTGCTGGTGAACAATGCGGGCGCATCCGGTGCGGTGCCGTTCGCGAAGATGGATGAGGCACATTTCAGCGCCATGATGGACGCCAATGTCCGCTCCACCTTCCTCTGCAGCAAGGCGGTTGTCGCGGACATGCTGGCGGCGGGGACCGGGCGCATCATCAACATCGCCTCCACCGCCGGGCTGAAGGGCTATGCCTATGTCGCCTCCTATTGCGCGGCCAAGCATGCGGTGGTCGGGCTGACCCGGGCGCTGGCCATCGAACTGGCGCGCAAGGGGGTGACGGTGAACGCCATCTGTCCGGGCTTCGTCGAGACCCCGATGACGGTGGAGAGCGTGCGCAACATCATTGAGAAGACAGGGCGGACGGAGGAGCAGGCCCGCGCCGATCTTGCCGCCATGAACCCGCAGAAGCGGCTGGTGCAGCCCGACGAGATTGCCGCGATGGCCGTGCAGCTTGCCCTGCCCGCGGCAGGCGGAATCAACGGTCAGACCATCGCCATCGATGGCGGCGAGACGGCGTGATGGCTGAAGCTGGCGTCGCATCGGAGACACGGGACGCGCCAGCGCCTGCAGCATCGAATGTGCCGGACGAACGGCTGGCAATTCGCCTGTGGCTGCGGATGCTGGCCTGCACCACGCGGATCGAACAGGACATCCGGAGACGGCTGCGGGAGGAGTTCTCGACGACCCTGCCCCGCTTTGACGTGCTGGCGCAGTTGGACCGGGCCCCCGAGGGACTGACCATGAGCGGCCTTTCGGCGCGACTGATGGTGTCCGCCGGAAACATCACCGGCCTGGTCGCCCGGCTGGCTGACGAAGGGCTGGTGGAACGGGCGCCGCACCCCGAGGACGGTCGCGCCCAGGTGGTGCGGATGACCGCGGAGGGACAGCGGGTATTCGGGCAGATGACGCCTGCACATGCGTCATGGGTCGCGGAGATGTTCGAGGGATTGAGCGACACCGAGGCGCAGGCGCTGCACAACGCGCTGGGCCGCCTGAAGGACCATCTCGAACGACCATCCTGACGGATTGCCGACGCGCGATCCACCCACGGACCAGAGGCAGGAGACCGAAGACATGAAGCTTCTCGAACCGCTGGACATCAACGGCATGGTGCTGCCCAACCGCATCGCCGTTCCCGCCATGGTCACCCGCCTGTCGGGGGAGGATGGTTACGTCAATGACGATATCATCGACCGCTACCGGCGCTATGCGGAGGGGGAGGTCGGACTGATCGTGGTGGAGGCCATGGCCATCCATGGCTCCAAGTCCGGGCCGTTGCTGCGGATTTCCGACGACAGCTTCATCCCCGGCCACCGGCGGCTGGCAGAGGCGGTGCATGGCGCCTCCGATTCGAAGGTCGTGCCGCAGATCATCCACTTCATGAAGGTCGCCCGCTCCGGCTGGCGCCAGAAGATCGAGGACCTGTCGGCGGAGCAGATCGAGGCGATCATCGCGGATTTCGGTGCGGCGGCGGCGCGGGCGCGGGAGGCGGGATATGACGGTGTCGAGCTGCATTCCGCCCATGCCTATACGCTCTCGTCGTTCCTCAGCCGCCGCAACAGCCGCAAGGACGCCTTCTCCGGCAAGACGCTGGAGGGGCGGCTGCACATGTTCGGGCGGGTGATGGCGGAGGTGCGCCGCCAGGTCGGTCACGACTTCCCCGTCGGTATCCGCTTCCTGGCGGAGGAGGCGATCAAGGACGGCTACACGGTGGACGAGGCGCGGCTGATCGCGCTGCGCATGGCGCAGGCAGGGGTCGACTACATCTCGCTGTCGGTCGGCGGCAAGTTCGAGGATGCGCAACTGCGGGAGGGACATCCCCTCTATCCCTACACAGGCTATTCCGGCGACCGCTGCATGCCGGGCAACTGGTATCCGGCGCTGCCCCACGCCCACCTGGCCGCCACCATCAAGCAGTTCATCAATGCCAAGGGCCACGCTGTGCCGGTGATCTCCGTCGGCAAAATCTCCGACCCCGGTGATGCGGAGCAACTGCTGCAGGACGGCAAGGCCCACATCATCGGCATGGCACGGCAACTGCTTGCCGACCCGGACTGGCCGCTGAAGCTGCGACAGTCCCGCCAGGACGCCATCGTCCACTGCATCTATTGCAACGTCTGCAAGCAACTGGACGAGAATTTCAAGGAGGTTCATTGCTTCCTCTGGCCCAAGGACGCGCGGCAGGCCCCGGCAGATGACCCGTCCCGGCCGCTGCCGGTCTGGCCCGACGGGCACGGCGACCTGACTGCGACCATCACGGACGGCCAGATCCAGCTTGCCTGGCCAAAGGTGCCTGGCGTCATCGGATACGACGTCTATCGCGCGACCGATGGCGAGGTGGCGGAGGTCGTCGAGGCGGTGAAGTCGAGCAAGTACGCCGACCGCACGGTGCTGGGCGGCCTGCGCTACGACTATTTCGTCCGCCCCTTCGATGCCAGCGGCACCGCCGGTCCACCGTCGAGACAGGTTTCGGTCGACATGCCGATGCCGGAGGGGCTGGCCACGATGCTGGAGGCCGCCGATGCCTGATGCGCGCTCCCCCTCAGCCGCTGCGCCGGGGGGACCCAGCGCGCATGAGGATGATTTCGCCGCCCGGATGCTGCCACCGAGGGACCAGTGGCCCGAGATGCCGTTCGACAGCCTGCCGGGGCTTGCCGCGATCCCGGACCGGGTGAACTGCGGCGCGGTGCTGCTGGACGGCGGCGCGGCCCGGTTCGGCGACCGTCCCGCCTGCCTGTATCGCGACCATGTCTGGACCTACGCGGCCCTGAAACGGCAGGCGGACCGGCTGGCGCATGTGCTGGTCGATGATCTGGGTGTTCGACCCGGCAACCGGGTGCTGATCCGGGGCGGCAACACGCCCATGTTCGTCGCCTGCTGGTTCGCGGTCATGAAGGCCGGGGCGGTGGCGGTTGCGACCATGCCGCTGCTGCGCTGGCGGGAACTGGCCTACATGATCGACCGCGCGGAGATCACCGTGGCGCTGTGCGACCGGCGGCTGGCCGACGAGATGGCACGGGCACAGGCGGAGAGCCATCATCTGAAACATGTCCGCCACTATGCCGGTGACATGTCCGCGCCGGATGAACTGGAGCTGGCCGCAGCCACCAGACCGGATGCATTTCAGGCCGTGGATACGGCAGCGGACGATGTCTGCCTGATCGCCTTCACCTCCGGCACCACGGGGCAGCCGAAGGGCTGCATGCATTTTCACCGTGACGTGCTGGCGATCAATGCCACCTTCGCCGATCTGGTGCTGAAGCCCGGTCCTGACGATATCTTCACCGGCAGTCCGCCCATCGCCTTCACCTTCGGGCTGGGGGCGCTGGTGACCTTCCCCATGTCGGCAGGCGCGGCGACGCTGTTCAGCGAACAGTTCACCCCGGAGAGCATGCTGCAGGCAATCCAGGACCATCGTGTCACCACCCTGTTCACCGCCCCGACCGCCTATCGCGCCATGACAGGGCTGGCGGAAGGTTTCGACCTGTCGAGCCTGCACACCTGCGTCAGCGCCGGGGAAACCCTGCCTGCCCCGGTCTGGCAGGGCTGGCACGATGCGACCGGCATCCGCACCATCGACGGGCTGGGATCGACGGAGATGCTGCACATCTTCATCGCCGAGACGGCGGAGAACATGCGCGCCGGGGCGACGGGCCGACCGATCCCGGGCTATCAGGCGAAGGTCGTCGATGACCAGGGCAATGACTGCCCGCCCGGGGTGGTCGGTCATCTGGCCGTCAGGGGACCGACCGGTGTACGTTACCTCGACAACCCGGAACGGCAGGCGGCCTATGCCCGCGACGGCTGGAACAGGACCGGCGACAGCTATCTGGTCGACCAGGATGGCTGGTTCCGCTATGCCGCGCGCACCGACGACATGATCATTTCTGCTGGCTACAACATTTCCGGGCCGGAGGTGGAGTCGATCCTGCTGACCCATCCGGCTGTTGCGGAATGCGCCGTCATCGGGGCGCCGGACCCGGAGCGGGGCCAGATCGTGAAGGCCTTCGTCGTGGCCCGGGACGCGGCGGCAGCCGGTCCGGAGCTGGCCAGGGCGCTGCAGGACCATGTGAAGGCCGAGATCGCCCCCTACAAGTATCCGCGCGCGGTTGAATTCGTCGCCGAACTGCCCAAGACTCAGACAGGCAAGGTGCAGCGGTTCCAGTTGCGCCGGGATGAGGAAACGAAGTGATGGCAACACCGGTAAACATCAGCCAGGCCCTGGCAGGAAAGGCGTTCTTCAAGGGGCGCACACCCGACAATGATGACGAGGCAGAGGCCGCATTCGCCGAACTGGGCGCCATCAACAATGGCCGGATATTCGCGGGCAGCTATCAGGGCTTCACGGCCTGGGAACGGCATGGCAATGGCGACGAACTGGTGCAGGTGATCGACGGCATGACGGAGATCACGATCCTGACCGACGATGGCGCAGAGACGCATGAGCTGACTGCCGGATCGTTCATTGTCGTACCGCAGGGGCTCTGGCACCGTTTCAACACGCCGGACGGTGTCACGGTCATGACCGCGACACCGATGCCGACGGACCACAGCAACGCCGAAGACCCGCGTATCGGTTGAACGCGACGCGAATCCTGGGGAGGACACGAAGAATGACTGATATCCGCTATGACGGCCGTGTTGCCATCGTGACCGGCGCGGGCGCAGGCCTGGGCCGCAGCCATGCCCTTTTCCTGGCCAGCCGGGGTGCGAAGGTGGTGGTCAACGATCTGGGCGGCAGCGTCGATGGCACCGGTGGCTCCGGCAAGGCCGCTGATGATGTGGTGGCGGAGATCAAGGCGACAGGCGGTGAGGCGGTTGCCAACCACGACGCTGTCGGCACGCCGGAGACCGGCAAGTCCATCGTCCAGACCGCACTGGATACCTGGGGACAGGTCGACATCCTGATCAACAATGCCGG
>CAXBNO010000099.1:0-8976 GCA_963976775.1 uncultured Kordiimonadales bacterium | reverse complement strand
GCCTGCCTGGCCGCCACCAGTTTCGGCGGATCGTTCGGGTCGGCCGGGGCGATGAAGGTGACCTCCAGGTCGCGCCGTTCGAACGCGCCGATCTGCTGCGCGACATACAGCGGGCCGTGGTCGGGATTGACGAACCAGTCCAGCAGGACGGTCAGCTTGTCCGCCGCCCTGACAGGCAGGGCAGTTGCCGTCAGCAACAGGACTGACAGCATCAGGGGCAGAATCCTTTTCATGAGATATTCACTCCAGCGTTCTGAAAGGAAAGGGAATTCGGTCATCTGGCAAAACTGTCCGGTTGCCAGGGCAGCGCCCGACGCAGCAGCGCATCGACACTGAGCCAGAGCAGGACGGAGAACAGCGCCAGGACAAGGAGCGCGGCGAACAGCAGGTCGATCTGCATCCGCCCGTTGGCGTGCAGCATCAGGTAGCCAAGTCCTGCACTGGACCCGACCCACTCCCCCACGACGGCCCCGATCGGGGCGACACCGGTCGCGACGCGCAGCCCCGATGCCAGTGCCGGCAGGGCGGCGGGAATGCGGACATGCAGCATCAGCGACACCGTGCGCCTGAAGGGGGAGAGGGTCGCCGACATGATGCTGGCCAGATCGAGCATCCCCGGCTCCGTCCGCCGCAGGCCGTCCAGGAAGGCCGTGGTCACGGGGAAGAAGATGATCAGCACCGCCATGGCGACCTTCGACCAGAGACCGTATCCGAGCCAGAGCACCAGCAACGGTGCCAGCGCGAAGACCGGAACGGCCTGACTGATGACCAGCAACGGCAGGCCGATGTGCAATCAGGGTCTCGATGACCGCAATCGGGCCCGGCAGCAGGAACGGCTCGATCCCGCTGAGCCAGACGTAGCCTTGCCACAGACCCAGCAACACGGCTGTACTGATGATGCCGGTCAGCAGGCGGCTCATGCCATTTCCCCCAGCGCATCCATCAACTGGCGCCAGTGGTCGCGGGCACTGTCCGTGTCTATGGCGCGCGGTGTCTGTCCGTCCGGTTCCAGGGTCAGGCTGATGGTTGCCGGATCACCGGCCATGACCGTGATGGCGTGGCTGATGCGGATCGCCTCCCACGGGTCATGGGTCACCATCAGCACGGTGCGCCCGGCCAGCATCTCCGCAGCCAGATCCTGCAAGCGGAGCCGGGTGAGTGCGTCCACGGCGGAGAAGGGCTCGTCCATCAGCACCAGCGGGCAATCCTCCATCAGGGTCCGGGCGAGCGCCACGCGCTGGCGCATCCCACCCGAAAGGGTTGCCGGTCGTGATGCGGCCGCATCCGCCAGGCCGACCCGCGCCAGCATGGCAAGGCCCCTGTCCCGATCCGCGCGCTCTCCACGCAGCCGTGAGCCCAGCAGGACATTGTCCAGCGCGTCGAGCCAGGGCAGCAGCCCGTCCCCCTGCCCCATCAGCGCCACGCGCCCGGCCAGCGGCTGTCCATCTGTCGCCTGCACCGTGCCAGGTCCGTCGATCAGTCCGGCCACCCGGCGCAGCAAGGTCGACTTGCCGATTCCGCTCGGCCCCAGCAGACAGGTCGTGCTGCCCGCAGGCACATCCAGTGACAGGTCGCGCAGGATCGTGTGTGCGCCATAAGCGACGGAAAGGCCGCGCAGCGCGAGGCCAAAGCCTTCGTCGGCAGATGCTTCAGGTGATGTGCCCGGCAGAACGCCCATGGGCCACGATCCCTCCCTACGCCGGTACCAACCGGATCAGGTTCAAGGGGTCGTGCGTCATGCACCTCTCAGCCACACTTGCGGCTCCCCCGGTTCGAGGCACTATATAGGCAGAAGTCATCCTGTCGAGTGGAGCGGTACGGCGTGCGGACAGACACGGTCTTCATCGGCAGCGAAATCTACCGGACCTCCCGCTACGGGCGACGGCATCCGCTGGCCATCCCCCGCGTCTCCACGGTGATGGACCTGTGCCGGGCGCTCGGCTGGCTGGACGACAGTTGCTACATCGAAAGCCCGCTGGCGACCGTGGAACAGCTCTGCCGATTCCATGATCCCGCCTATGTGGCGGCGGTGATACAGGCCGAGCAGACGCAGAAGGCCACGCCGGAACTGATCGCGAGACACAATATCGGCAAGCTGGAGAACCCGGTCTATGGCGAGATATTCCACCGACCGGCCACCGCTGTCGGGGCCAGCCTGCTTGCCGCCGACCTGATCGCCGGGGACAAGGCACGGCGGGTCCACACCCCTGCGGGCGGCACCCATCACGGGCGTGCCGACCGCGCCTCCGGTTTCTGTTACTTCAACGATCCGGTGCTGGCGATCCTGCGGCTGCAGGACCACGGCGTTGGCCGCATCGCCTATGTGGACGTGGATGCACATCATTGCGACGGGGTGGAGGATGCGACCCACGACGATCCTTCCGTCCTGACGCTCTCCATCCACGAACATGGTCGCTGGCCACACCGGGCCGACACCCCGCACCGCCAGACCCCGACGGTCGGCAACTGGCCCCTGCCGCGCGGATCGGGCGACACGCTGTTTCGCAGCATCTTCGATCAGGAACTGCTGCCCCGACTGGCAGCCTTCGCACCGGACGTGGTGATCATGCAATGCGGTGCCGACGCGCTGGCCGACGATCCGCTGAGCCGCCTGGAACTCTCCAACCGTGCCATCTGGCGGGCAGTGCGTTCGGTGGACCGGATCGCGCCGCGTCTGATCGTGCTGGGCGGCGGGGGCTACAATCCCTGGTCGGTCGCGCGCTGCTGGACCGGTATCTGGGGTGCCCTGGCCGGATTCGCCCGGCCATCGCGCCTGCCAGCCGGGGCGGAGCAGATCATGCGCGACCTCACATGGCATCGCCAGGCGGGGCGCAATCCGCCGGAACACTGGTTCACCACCCTGGCCGACCGGCCAAACGACGGGCCGGATGGTCTGACTGCACTTGCCACGGCCCTGCCGGGAATGGAAACCTCCTGACCATGCGAATCCTGCTCCGTCCCCTCCTCCTGATGCTGCTCCTGACCCTGGGAACTGCTGCCCCCGCAGCGGCACAGGACCTGAGCAGCCTGTCCGTCGAAACCACCGGCGGCGAACGGCGCTTCGCGGTGGAGCTTGCCGATGATGCGGCCAGCCGCCGTCGCGGCCTGATGTTCCGGGAATCCATGCCGCTCGATCACGGCATGCTTTTCGATTTCGAGCGGGAGCGGCAGCAGAGCTTCTGGATGAAGAACACCCCGCTGCCGCTCGATATCATCTTCATCGACCGGCGGGGCATCATCGTCCACATCCATCATCGCGCCGTCCCCTACGACGAGACCCCGATCCCCTCCGGCAAGCCCGCGTCAGCGGTGCTGGAGATCAATGGTGGCGTGGCGCGTCTGATCGGGATCGCCGAGGGCGATCAGGTCAGGCACCGGATCTTCGGCAATCAGCCGGACTGATCCCATCCGAGGGCCTGTTCCAGCCGGTCCTGACCAAAGAACAGTTCTTCTCCGACCAGAAAGCTCGGGGCGCCGAAGATGCATGCGGCGATGGCTGTTTCGCCGTTCTGGCGCAGTCGCTGCTTGATCTCTGCGGATCCGGCGGTTTCCTGCTGTACAGGGTCGCTTGCACCCGGGAGGGACGCCAGCACTGCCGGGTCCGCGATATCCAGATCTTCCACGAACGCCGCGCGAAAGACCGCCAGAGCGAATTCAGGATCATCGATCACCAGCGCCAGGCGCAGCGCGCGCAGGCTGGTGGGCGGGTAGGACCGAAGCCCCTCGCCGAACCAGCCGATGCCGTACCACGCACAGAGGCGCGCGAGATCACGCCACTTGTTGGCGCGCGCAGCGGCGTTCATCGACTGGCGGTTGCCTGCATCCGGGTCGTGGTGCGCGAAGACGGCTCCAACCAGGAATGGCCGCCAGACAAACCGCGCCTGATCCACTTCCGGCAGTCGGGCAATTCTCTCCGCCGCGACATAGGCATAGGGGCTGGCGAAGTCGTACCAGAATTCGATCCGAGACTGCCCGCCCCCGGCCCCAACGGCGTCGCCCGTCAGCTGCCCGCCACGCGGCGGTCGATGCCTTCCCAGTAGGGTTCGCGCAGGTCCTTGCGGCGGATCTTGCCGACCGGTGACTTGGGCAGCGGATCGTTCTGGAACACGGCCTTCGATGGCTTCTTGTAGGACCCGAGACGTTCGACACAGGTGCGGATCACGTCCTCCTCCGTCACTTCAGCCGTACCGTCCAGGACGCAGATCGCCAGCGGTGTCTCGCCCCAGCGTTCGTGCGGCACACCGAACACGGCGACCTCCACAACGCCCGGCAGGTCGGCGATGACATTCTCCAGTTCCAGCGGCCAGATGTTGTAGCCACCGGATATGATCATGTCGTCGGAGCGGTCGAGGATGTAGAGGTAGCCGTTCCGGTCCAGCCGCCCGACATCGCCGGTCTTGACCCAGCCCCGCACGATGCGTTCCGCCGTCGCCTCCGGGTTGTTCCAGAAGCCGACCATCTGGCCGTCCGTCCGGGCCACGATCTCGCCGGGGTCGCCCAGCGGCACGGGATTGTTCTCCTCGTCCCAGATCTCGATCTCGGCAAAGGGCAGTGGCATGCCGCAGGACCGGATCGGGTTGGACCCCTCCATCTCCGCGAACCATTGCCGCGGCCCCATCATGGACACCGGCAGCACCTCCGTCTGGCCATAGCCCTGATACAGCGCATGCTCGCCAAAGACATCGCGCGCCAGATAGGCCGTGGCATCCGAAATGGGCGCCGCCGCAACCAGAATGCACTTCAGCCTGGAATAGTCGCGGTCCCGCGCCGTCGGATCCTGCAGCATGGTGTTCAGCATGGTCGGGACGAAGAAGCCGTAGGCGATGCCTTCTTCCGCGATGAGATCCAGCGTCTCACCCGGATGAAAGTGATCCAGCAGCACGTTGCAGCCCCCCGCAAGGAAGACCGGCAGGTACTGGTAACCCGAACCATGGCTGATCGGGCCGACATGCAGGCACTTGTCCCCCGGCTCCACCGGCGGGAACTGGTAGAACCAGTCACGCCCTGCTGCCAGCCAGGCCCGGTGGGTATAGGCAACGCCCTTCGGCTTGCCCGTCGTGCCGCCGGTGTGGCGGATGATGAAATTGTCGTCCGGATCGATCCCGACATCCGGCATCTCGCTGGACTGCGCCGCTAGCCAGTCCTCGTAGGACTCGTCGCGCACGACCACATTTTCCAGGTCAGGCAACTCATCGACGAAGCCGTCCATGTCGCTGGCGTAGTGACCCGCCACCAGCACGGCCTTGCAGTTGGTATGCCCCAGCATGTGCAGGTGCATTTCCCGCTTGTCACGGGCGTAGAGCGGGACGCGCACGATGCCTGCTATCGCGGCCCCGGCGAAGAAATCCGCTGCCTCGATGGAATTGTCCTCCAGCACCCCGACGCGGTCACCCGGCTTGATCCCCAGGGCGATCAGACCATTGGCCAGCCGGACTGCACGGTCCCAGGCCTCGGCGAAGGTCAGCCGGCGGTCGCGCCAGACCACCGCTTCCCGATCCGCATAGAAGGTTGCCGCGCGGGCCATCAGCGTCCGGACATCCATCGTGTATCTCCTCCCCAGGTCACGTCGATCTCGGCCCGCAGTAAAGGCGGGTTTGCCTGTCGGTTGCAAGTGGTCGCCACGGTTGCGGTCAACGTTTCATCACCCCGGCAATTGCTATAACGTGCAGGCAACGAGAGGTGCGCACCTGCGCCCGGACGGAGGATTCTGAGCATGGCCGATACCGCCCTGAGACCCGACAGCAAGACACTCGACACCACGCTGGCTGCCTTGAAGGACCTGCTTGGCGACCGGGTGACCACGGCCACCGCTGTGCGTGAGCACCATGGCCATGACGAGAGCTATCATCATGGCTCCATGCCCGACGCGGTTTGTTTCGCGCACTCGACGGAGGAAGTGTCGGCCATCGTGAAGATCTGCGCCGCCAACGATGTGCCGATCATCGCCTATGGCACCGGAACCTCGCTGGAAGGCCACGTCATCCCGACCCGGGGCGGCGTGACCGTTGACCTGAGCCAGATGGATGCGGTGGTGGAGGTCAATCCCGAGGATCTGGACTGCACCGTGCAGGCCGGCGTCCGCCGCAAGCAACTGAACGAATACCTGCGCGACACCGGACTGTTCTTCCCCATTGATCCCGGTGCGGACGCATCCCTCGGCGGCATGGCGGCGACCCGCGCCTCCGGCACCAACGCCGTGCGTTACGGCACGATGCGGGAGAACGTGCTGGCCCTGACCTGCGTCATGGCCGACGGGCGCGTCATCCGCACCAACCGCCGTGCCCGGAAATCCTCCGCCGGCTATGACCTGACCCGGCTGATGGTCGGGTCGGAGGGGACGCTCGGCATCATCACGGAGGTGACGCTGAAGCTCTATGGCATTCCGGAGGCCATTACCTCCGCCGTAGTGTCGTTCCCCGATCTGGAAGGCGCGGTGAACGCGGTCATCACGACGATCCAGTGCGGCATTCCCATCGCCCGCATCGAACTGCTGGATGACGTGCAGATGGACGCGATCAACCGCCATTCCGGTCTCGACTATCCGGTCATGTCGACGCTGTTCCTGGAGTTCCATGGCTCGGAGGCCAGCGTGGCCGAACAGGCCAGCAGCATGGGCGATATCTGCGGCGAGTTCGGCGGTGCCAACTTCCAGTGGACGTCCCAGGCGGAGGAGCGGACGAAGCTCTGGCAGGCGCGCCACGACGCGGCCTATTCGGCCAAGGCGCTGCGCAACAATTCGGTGCTGTGGGCAACGGATGTGTGCGTGCCGATCTCCCGGCTGGCGGAATGCATCCTGGAGACCAAGAAGGACATCGTGGAATCGAAGCTGATCGCGCCGATTGTCGGCCATGTCGGCGACGGCAACTTCCACCTCGCCTTCGTCCTGGGCGAGGGTGACGAGGAGGAGTTCCGGCGTGCCGATGCCCTGAACGACCGCATGGTGGAGCGCGCCCTGTCCATGGGCGGCACCTGCACCGGCGAACATGGTGTCGGCACCGGCAAGATGAAGTTCCTGCAGGCGGAGCATGGTGACGCCATCAGCTTCATGCGCATGATCAAGAATGCGCTGGACCCGCAGAACATCATGAACCCCGGCAAGATCTTCACCGTCTGAGGAAGCCGCACACCCCATGACCGAACGCCTGATCATTGGCATGTCAGGGGCCAGCGGCGCGGCCTATGGCATCCGCCTGCTGGAATTCCTGCGCGATCATCCGGTGGAAACCCATCTGGTGATGAGCAAGGCTGCGGCACTGACCATCAACGCGGAGACCGACCGGAGTGTCGATGAGGTGCGTGCGCTGGCCGATGTCAGCTATCCGGTCGGCGATGTCGGTGCCGGGATCGCCAGCGGCTCCTTCCGCACCAGGGGGATGGTCATTGCCCCCTGCTCCATCAAGACACTGTCGGAAGTGGCGAACTGCGCCGCCGGAAACCTGCTGGCGCGGGCCGCCGACGTGACCCTGAAGGAACGGCGGCGGCTGGTGCTGATGGTGCGGGAGACGCCGCTGCACGCCGGTCACTTGCGGCTGATGAGCCAGGCCACGGAGGCCGGTGCGATCATCATGCCCCCCGTCCCGGCCTTCTATGCCCGACCGTCGAGCCTGACGGAAATGGTGGATCATACTGTCGGGCGGGTGCTGGACCTGTTCGACATCGACAGCGGTCTGGCCCACCGCTGGCGGGAAGCGCCGGAAGGCTGATCAGATCCGCTCCAGGATCCGCCTGATCCGCGTGACCTTCTCACCTTCGCCGTGCAATGCCGGGTGTCCGGTCTTGATGGTCGCGTAATAGGCCTCCAGCGGTACTGAAACAGTACGCATCAGGTCCCGCCGTCCCTCCCGCTCGAAGATGAGACCGCAGCCACTGACCACGGCGTCATGGCCGTCGACCGGGGCGGTGGCGAGGATATTGATCTGGTCGGCCATCATGCCGGGCACATCCATCTTCGCACGGCGCATCGCCAGCAGCGCGATCACCGCCCGCTCCCGACCATCACCGGCCAGACGCAGGCGCTCCGTTTCCATGGCGATGGCACGCTGCACGCCATATGTCAGTCCCCGCTCCACCAGCAGCGCGAACTCGCCCAGAAAATCCGCATGCTCCGGGAACAGGCCGACGCATTCAGTGCCGAGGCGTTCGAGAAATCCCAGCCTGAAGACCGCCCGTTTCAGGTCCCTGTCCAGCACGTTCCAGTCGTCCTGCGTCAGTCCCGCAACCCCCGTCAGCTCACCGTTGCGCGACAGGCGCGGATCCTCGATCACCGGTGGGGGCAGATCCCCCCGCCCGCCGCAGGCTGCCAGCAGCAGGAGCAGCCCGCCAAGTGTCAGCCCCCTGAAGCTCATGCCGCTTCCCGCCGCCGCAGCAGGTGCATGCAGTCGAAGGTCAGGATCAGTTCATCATGCTGATTGAAGGTGTCATGGCGCATGGTCAGCATGCCCCTGTCGGGCTTGCTGCGGGACGGCACGATCTTCGTGACCTCGCAGATCACATGGATCGTGTCTCCGGGCCGCAGCGGCTGCGTCCAGCGCAGGTTGTCCAGGCCGGGTCCCCCCAGCGCCACCGGCTGCACCAGTTCCAGCCGGAAGAACAGCGCGAAGCTGAAGTTCAGGGTCTGCAGCCCGCTGCCGATCAGGCCGCCGAAATTGCTCTCCGCCGCCGCGTCGAGATTGATGTGAAACCGCTGCGTGTCGTACATCCGCGCAAACTGCAGGATCATCCCCTCGGTAATCGTCACGCGATCCGTGACGAACCTGTCCCCCACAACATAATCATCGAAATACCGGACCGGGCGCATGGGGTGAGCGTAGCTGATGCCATGCACAATGGAAACGCGTTGCGGTCTTTCGGAACCGGCCAGATGCTCTACCTTGGGCAATACATGACTGCTGGGGAGGAAGACCATGATCGACGCCTACTACTGGCCGACACCGAACGGCTGGAAGATCTCCATCGCACTGGAGGAGATGGAACTGG
>CAXBNO010000098.1:0-9012 GCA_963976775.1 uncultured Kordiimonadales bacterium | reverse complement strand
TACCCGCCGTGACCAGCCGCTCGATCTGCAGATCCTTCTCGCCGACGCGCTCGAACGGCTCGAGGCTGTCGGCAACCGCAAGGGCCGGTTCGGCAGAGCCATGATAACGGGCCAGAAAGCGGCTGCCGGTCGGCACCGCAAGTGGCTCCGGCCTGTCGGCATCATCCTGCGACGGGGCCATGGCACTGATGAAGACCGGCGGCATGCCGGTATGGGCGGGTGGCGTCACCCATGCCTCCAGCACCGTGTCGTCCGCCAGCCCGTCGGCTGCCGTGCCGGTGTCCAGCGCGGCGATCAGCCGGTCCCGGGCTCCGCCACCGGCAACGGCCAGGCTGAGGCAGAAGATCATCAGCACCAGCAGGCGCAGGGCCAGGGGATCACGCGCCGGCATACGGGTGTCGGCAACAGGCAGGCGCAGGGCCCCGATACGCGCTGCCATCTGGTGCCGGTGCGCCTGCCAGAGCGATCGTGCAGCGGGATCATCGCGGCCAATGGCGATCTGGTCCTGAACGCTGGTGAGGGGCCTGTGGGCGCCACCGGAACGCTCCAGCCGCTGCACCACTTCCTCCGCCGAGGGCCCCTGCCAGGCCAGCAGGCCCCGCAGCAGCAGGAACAGGCAACCGAGGACCCCCGCGGCCAGACCAAGAAGATGCAGCACGGGTGGCAGCAACTGCCAGATGCCGAGCAGCGTGACGGAAACCAGCAGCAGCACTGCGGCAAGACCCGGCCAGAGCAGTGGAACCAGACGTTCCCAGCCCAGGATCAGGCGTGTTGCCCACAGTTTCCGCCCCAGCGCCGCGCGCTGTTGCGGGTCAAGAATGCTGTCCAGCGTCTCGTCGCGTTCGTCTGCCATCAGACTCCCTGGTTACTCAACTGTCCTGTTCGAGCCACGTAGGTATGGCGTCGAGACCCAGAAGATCATCGAAGGTCTGGCGCGCCCGGACAACCGCAAAGCGGTCGCCGTCCACCAGAACCTCGGGCACCAGCAGGCGGGTGTTGTACGTTGACGCCATCACCGCACCATAGGCACCGGCACCCATGAAACAGAGCGTATCACCGGCCGCGACGGATGGCATGTCACAATCCCTTGCGAAAGTGTCGGTGCTTTCGCAGATCGGGCCGACGAGGTCGACACGGATCATCTCGGCCTGCGGCTGCCGCTCCGTGCGGACTTCATGCACCGCATCATACATGGCCGGGCGCACCAGATCGTTCATTGCCGAATCGAGGATGACGAAGGTCCTGCCTTCGCCGTCCTTCACGTAGATCACCCGCGACAGCAGCGCCCCGGCATTGCCGACGATCATCCGGCCCGGCTCGAAGATCAGGGTGGCGCCCAGGTGCCCGACGGTGCGGCTGACAATGGCGGCATAGGCATCGGGGGAGGGCGGGACGGCGTCGGGGCTGTAGGGAATGCCCAGACCGCCACCCAGGTCGATGGTATTGATCTCGTGCCCGTCGTCGCGCAGTTCCGCCACCAGGTCCGCAGCCCTGGCGAACGCCTTCTCGAAGGGACTGAGGTCGGTCAGTTGTGATCCGATGTGCAGGTCGACGCCGATGACACGGATGCCCGGCAGTTTCGCGGCGCGGGCATAGACGTCGCGCGCCCGGCCTATCGGGATGCCGAACTTGTTCTCCGCCTTGCCGGTGGAGATCTTGGCATGGGTCAGCGCGTCCACGTCCGGATTGACGCGTATGGTGATCGCGGCGGTCAGCCCCAGCCCGGCGGCGGTCTCCGACAGGGCCTCCAGTTCCGGTTCCGACTCCACGTTGAACTGTCGGATACCGGCCTGCAGTGCGAAGGCCATCTCGGCCCGGGTCTTGCCGACACCGGAGAAGACGATCTTCTCTGGCGGTACCCCGGCGGCCAGGCCACGGCGCAGTTCCCCTTCCGACACAACATCGACACCGGCACCCAGGCGGGCCAGCGTGCGGATGATGGCCAGGTTGCTGTTGGCCTTCACCGAATAGCAGATCAGGCTCTCCACATCGGGACAGGCACTGGCCAGCGCCATGGCGAAGACGCGGTACTGGCGGCGCAGCATGGCGGAGGAATAGACATAGACCGGGGTGCCGACCCGGTCCGCGATATCGGCGATGGCCACATCCTCGACATGCAGATGGCCATCGCGGTACTGGAACTGGTCGGTCATTCGGTGTTCTTTCGCTGCTGCTTCCTGTCCTGCTCGGCCTGCTGCCGGGCACTCTCCGACGGGGTCAGGGGCTCGCCCTTCTTGCCGCAGGCGCCGACCCCGATGGCCAGCACCAGCAGCATCAGAACCAGCGGCCGCATCATGCCAGCTTCTCCCGCCAGCGGCTGATCTGCGCCCGCACCTGGTCCGGTGCGGTGCCACCATAGGACTTGCGCGCATGCACGGCACTTTCAGCGTCCAGCACCCTGTAGACCGCATCGGTGATCCTCGGTTCGATCTGCTGCAGCACCTCCAGCGGCAGATCGGCCAGGTCACAGCCGCGATCCTCCGCCGCCTTCACTGCCGCGCCGGTGGCGTGATGCGCCTCCCGGAACGGCATGTCCAGTGCCTGCACCAGCCAGTCGGCGAAGTCGGTCGCGGTGGCAAAGCCGGAGGTGGCGGCGGTGCGCAGGGCGTCCCGGTTCGGCACCATGTCGGCGATCATCCCCGCCATGGCGGTGACGCAGAGTTCAATGGTGTCGGCAGCGTCGAACAGGGCTTCCTTGTCTTCCTGCATGTCCTTGCCATAGGCCATGGGTAGGCCCTTCATCACCATGGTCAGCGCCACATAGGCCCCGCTGACCCGCCCGATCTTGCCCTTGATCAGCTCCGCCGCGTCCGGGTTGCGCTTCTGCGGCATGATCGAGGAGCCGGTGGAGAAGGCATCCGACAGGGTGACGAAGCGGAACTGCGCCGACGACCAGATCACCAGTTCCTCCGCCAGCCGCGACAGGTGCATCGCTGCGACATTGGCGGTGTGCAGGAAATCGAGGCAGAAATCCCGATCCGATACCGCATCCAGGCTGTTGGCGGTGGGCCGGTCGAAGCCGAGCGCTGCCGTGGTCGCGTCGCGGTCGATGGGAAACGAGGTACCGGCCAGCGCCGCTGAGCCCAGGGGCGATTCGTTCAGCCGCCGCCGGGTCTCCGCCAGCCGGTCCCGGTCGCGCCCGAACATCTCGACGTAGGCCATCATGTGGTGGCCGAAGGTCACCGGCTGCGCCACCTGCATGTGGGTGAAGCCGGGCATCACCGCCTCCGCATGGGCATCGGCCTGGTCCAGCAGGGCGGTGATCAGGTCACGGAAGGCCAGGTCGAGGCGGTCGATGGTGTCGCGCACCCACAGCCGGAAGTCCGTTGCCACCTGGTCATTGCGGCTGCGGCCCGTGTGCAGGCGACCCGCCGTCGCGCCGATCAGCTCCCGCAGCCGGTTCTCCACATTCATGTGAATGTCTTCCAGCGCCGCCGAGAATTCGAACCTGCCCTCCTCGATCTCACGCAGAATTGCGTCCAGACCGTCATTGATCGCTGCAACGTCGTCGCTTGTCAGGATACCCTGTGCAGCCAACATGTCGGCATGCGCCTTCGATCCCCGGATGTCCTGGGCATGAAAGCGCTGGTCGAAATCGATGGAGGCATTGATCTTCTCCATCACCTTCGCGGGGCCGCCGGCGAAACGGCCGCCCCACATCTCATTGCTGGTGGGTTTGTCTGACATGAAATCTCTGTGGCCTGGAATGTTGCACCGGATCGGCCTTGTGGCCCTGCTGATGGCGATCCTTAGTCCGGCAGGTGCCGGAGCGGAACCCCCGCTGGCGCAATATGCCACGGGTCAGCTACAGAATCTCGCGGTTCATGACACGCCGAAGCCGCCCTCCGATGCGACCTTTCGGGACGGCAGCGGCACGGAGATCGGCTTCGATGCCTTCCGTGGCAAGGTGGTGCTGGTCAATCTCTGGGCCACCTGGTGCGCCCCCTGCCGCCACGAGATGCCCTCGATCAGTCGTCTACAGACCGCGCGCGGCGGCGATGATTTCCTGGTTGCCGCGATCTCGGTCGACCGGGGCGGTGCCGAGAAATCGCTGGCCTTCCTGAGGGAAGTGGATGCCGACAACCTGCCGCTCTACGTCGACCCGACCACCCGGATCGGTCGCGCACTGGGTGCCTATGGCCTGCCGATCACGATCCTGCTGAACCGGCAGGGCGAGGAAGTGGCGCGCCTGGTTGGCCCGGCGGAATGGGACAGCCCGGAAGCGCTGGCCCTGATCGATGCGCTGATTGCGGACGGCGCGTCCTGAGAGGACAGGTTTCCGGGAGGTACTGCACCGTCCCCCTCCCCCGCCCGGCCAAGCACGGGATTGTCCTTGTGGGTGGCCGGTGCCGATTCCATCATTTGATGGATCGATCTAACGCCGCTGAAAGATGGAGAACTGGCCGTGGGCGGTGGCGGCGAGCCTGCCATCGTTCCAGATCTCGGAGTCCAGCGTGGCAACGCTGCGCCCCTTGTTGGTCACCTTCGTGGTGCAGGTCAGTGTTCCGCCGGTCACGCCCCGGAAATAGCTGATGGCGCAATTGATGGTGGCGCAGCTCTCGCCCTTCTCCAGCAATCCGTAAAGCGCCGCGCCCATGCCGGTATCGGCCAGCGAATAGAGCGCCGCACCATGCACGACGCCGTGCGGGTTCATCAGCTCCTCACGCACCGTCAGTTCCATGGTGCTGGTGCCCTGCCCCTGCGCCGTGAACCGGAAGCCGATCAGCTTGCCGTATGGATGATCCATGTCCCTGTCTCCTCCCCCTTGGTGCCTGACCTGGTGCCTGGCCCGTTCCGCCGCCTGACGGCCACCCCGGCCCGGGCACCGATTGCCCGTGCGGTCAGTCGTCGTCAAGCATGTCGCGGTGCGGGTCATCGCGGGGCAGGCTGTCGCGGAATTCGGGCATCCTCTTCCAGCTCGGCACCGGCGGTGTGCCCTGCCCCGGGCGCGGGACGTGCCGCGCGGGCGTGCCCTGCTCGAAATCCGGGATGTAGCGGGTGCAGTTGGGATAGATCTCGCAGGTGACGCGCACCACGAACCGCGCCCCGTGATGGCGCGCCAGGCTCTCGGCATCCTGCAGGATTGTGGCGCGGCCGTTGATCCGCATCCGCAGGGTCCGCCCGTCGAACTTCACGAACAGCAGCCCGATGTTCGGGTTCTGCCGGATGTTGCCCAGGGTGCGGTACATCGAGTTACCGTCATACTCCGGGTATTCCAGCACGCCCGGCCCGACGATCTTCACGAAACCGGGGTCGCCGGATTTCATGCTGCAATCCACATGATCCTTCCAGGCGCTGGCGATGAAGACGCAGGGGGCCTCCGTGATCAGCTTCCGGTCGGCCTCCGAGAACTCGAAATGACGTACCGCCGCGACGATGGCATCCGCCGTCCGCCGCCCGTCCATCCGGTCCTGCATGGCGCGCATGCCTTCGTGAAAGAACGGTCGCTCACCGGTTTCATCCATGCCTCTGCACTCCCCGCCCTGTTACCTCGAACCGGATCACGTGACCCCGTGTCCGACTGCGTTGTTATGGCGCTGAAACGGGAAATGCAAACCGCCGCCGTCCGGCCCATATTTGCAGGGTGTATCAGGCAATGCCGGAGTTCCGCAGATGAACCGCCACCCTGACGTGACCGCGACACCCCTGCCGGAGCAGAGCCTGCTGCACCAACGCGCCGTCCCGGCAGATTTCCTGGACTGCTATGCCGTTGCCTCCGACCTGCCGCCGCGCCAGGCGGCGGAGATCATCACCGCCTTTCCCGGTTGGGCACGGTTCCTGATGCGCCTGCGCGGCGTGCTGACCGCACCTTTCGGCCTGGCCAACGAAGGCCCGAAGACCCGGGACAGCACCGGCATCTTCCCGGTCGAGACGGAATCGGCGGAGGAGATCATCGCCGGCTTCAACGACCGGCACCTGAACTTCCGCGTCTCCGTGCAGTCGCGGGAGGGGCGGGTGTTTCTCGCCACCTGGGTGCACCCGCACAATTTCGGCGGTCGTCTCTACCTGCGCATGATCATGCCGTTCCACATCCTGATCTCGCGCAATGCCCTGGCACGGGTGGCCGCGCGGGGCCCCGCGACCTGACCGGAGACCGACGCCATGCCCACGGCCTATGACACCATCGGCATCAACTACGCCAACCTGCGCCAACCGGACCCGAGGATCGGAGCGGCGATCGGTGCTGCGCTGGGCGACGCGGTCACGGTGCTGAACGTCGGTGCCGGGACCGGGTCCTACGAGCCGACGGACCGGGCCGTCACCGCCCTGGAGCCCTCCATCGAGATGATCCGCCAGCGCCCCGCCGGAGCCGCCCCCGTGATCCGGGGCTGTGCGGAGGATCTGCCGTTCGCCGACAACGCCTTCGACGCCGTGATGGCCGTGCTGACCGTGCACCACTGGTCCGATCGGCCGAGGGGCCTGGCAGAGCTGCGCCGGGTGGCACGCGGCCCTGTCGTGATCCTGACCTTCGATCCCGCCCACCAGGGCTTCTGGCTGACCGACTACCTGCCGGAACTGATCAGTATCGACGCCGCCCAGATGCCGCCCATGAGCGCCTATGCCGCCACCCTCGGCCCGGTACGGATCACCCCGGTCCCGATCCCTCACGACTGCGCCGACGGCTTCCTCGCCGCCTACTGGCGCCGCCCCTCCGCCTACCTCGACCCCCGCATCCGCGCCGCCATCTCGTGCTTCTGGGCGATGGAGGATGTGGAGGTGAAACTGGAACGGCTGGCGCGCGACCTGGAGACCGGGGCGTGGGCGGAGAGGTATGGGGATCTACTGCGAAGGGAGAGTTGTGATATGGGGTACCGGTTGGTGGTGGGGAAAGGTTGAGTCCAAGAAGTGGGGTTCCAGAAAACCAGGTTTTGCGGAACATGTGAATGGCGGCAATGATCCCTGAGCGGACATCACCTCCTCTAATTTGCGGCACCATCGCCCTGCCAGTGCAATGGATCATCAGTGTCTTCACGTCCCGTGGCGTTGATTAGCAGAATGAGCTCGTCCATGACCGTAATGGAATACGACTTACCCGATAATCTGGAACAAACCGGATATTGTGTATTTCCGGCTGACCTGGAGGACGATGCGCTTGTCCTGTTTCACGGCACGCCAGCCAAAAATCTGGACCCAATTCTGGAGAATGGATTCAGGATCCCATCGCAAGACGGCGGGACGGGCTTGTCGTCAGTGTCGTTTGCGAAGAGGAGCAGTATGGCGTTGGGTCACGCCTGCACAAAACGCGAGTCGGAGCCGGGCGACTACGTCATTATTGCCGTTCGATATGAGAGCCTTGAACGCAAGAGCCTCAAAGTCAATATCAGCGACATTCATGACTACACCCTCGATCCTGCGCCCGAGGTAATCGGCTTTTGCCGGGTGCCATCGACATATCGTCATGCGTGATCGCAATTCCCGGCTCGTGTGTGTCTTGCTGATTGGACGTCGTCGGGATGTCAGCCCATCGCTGTGTACCGAACGCCGAACGCATCCGAAAACGCTTCAATCATTTCGATGGCGCTGGCCAGCGAATTTGGATCGAACTCCTCTATCCCGAGGGCGGTGCGTACCTGCTGAAAAACCGGCGTGACGGTATCACTGCCGCTGGTCGCTTCGACAATGGCAGCAGCCGCTTTCTTGAGGTGCTGGTTGAGTGGCAACCGTTCGTTTCGCTCCAGCCCTGTACCGATAATCGTCGGCAGCGGGTCACTTTCGATGTCTACAGTTTCTGAGTGGCCTTTTCCGGAAAAGCCGGCGGAAACATAACTGTAGCATCCGTGCCCCTTCAGTTTCCCCGCGGCAGCCATATTGCTGTTGTCAACGACCACGCCGCTTCGGACGTGCGCCCACAGATCATCGGCGCGCCAGAATGCCGGGCTGGCATAAACCGCGGCCGCCCGGCCATAGCTTTGAGCTTCTATTCTTTCCAACGCTTCCTGCTGATGAGGGGTAGTTGCATAGCGATAATAGCTTTGCTTCCAGTCCTGCCATTGCCCCGCACCGCGTGACGTCAGGTAGACTGGTCGTTTGAACTGGACGAACAGATTGAAGCGAAAGTCGGGAAGCAGCCGTGCGAGGTCTTCACCGATGTGATTGAATGTGCGCGGGTCTATGCCGTGTATCCTCGCGCGCCGCCGTCCTCGCACATAAGGCGCAATTCTGAACAGCCAACGTTCAGGGATGAAAAAGGCTTCGTCAAAGCCGAGAATCTCTTCATCACACTGATCCGGCGAAAACGTAATGTTAGTCAATCGCGCCAGTTCATGCCCGAAATGCTTCTCGAATGTTTTTTCTTTGAACTCAATATCCACACCAGCTCCGCCCGGCTTATTGTTTTGCGTTTCCAATTCTCCAACTGAGAATATATGCTATGATTTTGTTTCATAAAAGCTATTTGGTGAATCGGGAATGGAATATCAGGACGATGTCGATGAACTGAAAGCAAAGTGGATTTGCGCTACCTGCATCGGCGAAACCTTCCTGCGCGATCTGGTAGCGAAGGAAGGCGAAGAGGGTGAGTGCAGCTATTGCGAAGAATCCGGGCCAAGCATTGATCTGGACGACATGGCCGGGCGGATCGAAACCGCCTTCGAACAGCATTACTCCCGCACCGCCAGCGAACCAGACGGTTTTCAATACGCAATGCTCAGGGACAAAGAGATCGACTACGAGTGGGAACGCGAAGGGGAGCCGACTGTCTATGCGATTATGAACGCCGCCGACATCCCGGAGCAAGCAGCCGAAGACATTCAGGCGATCCTTGCCGACGAGCACTATGACTTTGACGAAGCGGCGATGGGTGAAGAGGGCGAATTCTCATCGGACACCTACTACGAAGAAATCATGCCGGGCGACGAGGAGTGGCAGGAAGGCTGGCGTTTTTTTGAAAGAACGATCAAATTCGAGTCGCGATTTTTCAGCAGGACGGCGGCTGCGCAACTTGGTGAGCTGTTCGATACCATCGACACGATGACGACCCGCAAGGGGAAGCCCCTTGTCATCAAGGCCGGC